>DYLE01000126.1 GCA_020722245.1 Desulfonema limicola | reverse complement strand
GGTGGCCATGGATACCATCGGCCAGATCGAATCTCACCTGATCATGAGAAACTATGAGGGATTTCTGACCACCGGCCGTATCAAGGGGAGGAGATAAGCATCCTCGATTTTTTGGAGCTGGAATGGCAAAGGAAGAACCAATCAGGGTTCAAGGGACGGTGATTGAGACATTGCCTAATGCGATGTTCCGGGTGGAGCTTGAAAACAAGCACCGGGTGCTTGCCCATATTTCCGGCAAGATGCGCATGCATTTTATCAAGATTCTACCCGGGGATACGGTGACGGTGGAGCTCTCCCCCTATGACCTGACACGGGGAAGGATCACCTACCGGTCGAAATAATCAACAAAGACCGCAAGCGGGTGATTTAATTTTTATAAAAAAAAAGAGGAACGGCAATGAAGGTAAGTGCGTCGGTTAAAAAAAGGTGCCGCAACTGCAAAATCGTGAAGCGAAAAGGCGTGGTGCGGGTTATCTGCGTCAACAAAAGGCATAAACAGCGGCAGGGATAGGGCTTTAAGGGATTCAAGGAGGCGAACATTGGCAAGGATTGCAGGGGTAGATTTACCGAAGGGTAAGCGGGTGGTCGTCGGATTGACCTATATTTACGGCATCGGTCCGTCTTCCTCCAGGATCATCCTTTCAAAGCTGGGGATTGATGAAAACAAAAAGACGGATGATCTTTCCGATATGGAGATTAATGAGATCCGCAAGGTCATCGACAACGACTACAAGGTGGAGGGGGAGCTTCGGACCGAGGTTTCCATGAACATCAAGCGGCTGATGGACCTCGGCTGTTACCGCGGACTCCGGCATCGCAGATCCCTGCCGGTCAGGGGGCAGCGCACCAAGACAAACGCCCGCACCCGCAAAGGTCCCAAGCGGGCCGCGATTAAAAAGAAGAGCGCCACAAAGAAATAATTAACCCGGCAGCAGAGGTTGATGAATGATACAGCGACAACAGGCTAAAAAGAAGGTTAAAAAGAGCATTCAGAACGGGGTGGTTCATATCCAATCCACCTTCAACAACACGGTCGTCACCATAACGGATCCGGTCGGTAATGTGATCGCCTGGTCGAGCGCGGGGATGAACGGGTTTAAAGGCTCCCGGAAAAGCACCCCTTTTGCGGCCCAGCTCGCCTCGCAGAACGCCGCCAAGAAAGCCATGGAGCAGGGTCTTCGAAACGTGGAGGTGTATGTGAAGGGGCCGGGGCCCGGGCGTGAATCGGCCTTGAAATCGCTTCAGAGCACCGGTCTGACCGTGGTGATGATCAAGGACGTCACCCCGATTCCGCACAACGGATGCAAGCCCAAGAAACGCCGTCGGGTGTGATATATTACAGGTATCGCTGAAGGGGCGTGCTGAATCATTCGAATAAGGTTATCTATTTATTGGATTGGCGGTCATTATAATAAGGGAGGAAAGGCTTGTCACGGTATCGAGAATCTGTGTGTCGGTTATGCCGACGGGACAATTTAAAGTTATATCTGAAAGGGGATCGCTGCTATTCCGACAAGTGCGCCTTCGATCGGCGGGGCTATCCGCCCGGCCAGCACGGCCAGCGGCGCAGCGGTAAAATTTCCGATTACGGGGTTCAGCTTCGGGAAAAGCAGAAGATGAAACGGAGCTACGGCCTCTCAGAAAAGCAGTTCAAGCTGACCTTCCAGAGGGCGGACCGCAAAAAAGGGATTACCGGCACCAACCTGCTGGTTTCCCTGGAGCGGCGGTTGGATAATGTTGTTTACCGAATGGGTTTTGCGATCTCCCGCTCTCAGGCGCGGCAGCTGGTCAGGCATAAACATTTTCTGGTGAACGGGAAAAAGCTGGACATTCCGTCCTGCCAGGTCAAGGTCGGCGACGTCATTGAGGTTCGTGAGGGCAGCCGGAACATGCAATCCATCAAGGACTCACTGGAAGCGGTGGTTCGCCGCAGCCTGCCCCAGTGGCTGGAGGTGGAGAAGGAGAACATGAAGGGAAGGGTCAAGGCGCTGCCTGTTCGGGAGGACATCACCATGCCGGTTCAGGAGAGCCAGGTTGTTGAACTGTATTCCAGATAGGTTTGATCTGTTGACGCCGATGAGGGCCGCAGGGTTTGACTGCGGCCGTTCGATTCAGGAATCATCTCCTATGCCCTTCTGCAATTAAATCGGGCGTATTAAAAATAATCGGAGATTGAATATGTCATTAAATGAACTTGCGTTTATGAACTGGCGGGATATCATCAAGCCGGAAAGGGTTCAGATCGACACGCAGAGTCCGACCTACGGGAAATTCATCTGGGAGCCGCTCGAACGGGGTTTTGGCATCACCATCGGCAACTCCTTGAGGCGGATCATCCTTTCCTCCATCTGCGGGTCCGCGATCGTATCGGTCCGGTTCGACGGCGTGATGCATGAATTCACCACCATTCCCGGGGTGCTTGAGGACGTGTCCGAGATCATTCTGAACCTCAAGAACGTGCGGGTGAAGATGGCGGATGCAGCCCCCCGAACCATAAAAATCGAAGCCTCGGGAGAGTCCGTGGTCACGGCGGGGGATATCATCAGCCCGGACGGCGGAGTGGAGGTCATGAATCCGCAGCAGCACATCGCCACCCTTTCCGCGGATGCCAAGCTGAAGATGGAGATGACGGTCAAGGCCGGCAAGGGGTATTCCCTTGCGGAATCCAACAAGGACCCTGACGCCCCCATTGATACCATTCCCATCGACGCCATTTTTTCGCCGATCAAGCGCGTCAACTACCTGATCGGCAATGCCCGGGTCGGGCAGAGAACGGACTATGACAAGCTGACCATGGAGGTCTGGAGCGACGGATCGGTCCTCCCGGAAGACGCCATTGCGTATGCGGCAAAGATTTTAAAAGAACAGATGAACGTATTCATCAATTTCGATGAGGGGCTGGAGCCGTCTGGTTCAAAAAAGACCACCGATGAATCCCGGTCGCATTTCAGCGATAATTTAAACCTCAGCGTGGATGAACTCGAGCTTTCCGTGCGAAGCGCCAACTGTCTGCGCAACGCCAACATCACCAAAATCTACCAGCTGGTGGGAAAAACCGAAGCAGAGATGCTGAAAACCAAGAATTTCGGCAGGAAATCCTTAAACGAAATCAAGGAGCTGCTGGCAGACCTGGGGCTGTCTTTGGGGATGAACCTTGACGGGTTTAAACCGGCTGAAGAGGATCAAGAAAAAAAGGAATAGGGTGTTATGAGACATCGAAAAAGCGGGTTAAAGCTTAACCGGACCAGCAGCCACAGGGACGCCATGTTGAGAAACATGACGACATCGCTTTTTAAATACGGTCGCATCAAAACCACCGACGTGAAGGCCAAGGAACTGAGGCGGTGGGCGGATCGAATGATCACCCTGGCGAAACGGGGGGATCTTCATGCCAGAAAGCAGGCCCTGATGGTTATCCGTGAAACGGAAGTCGTTCATAAGCTGTTTGAGGAAGCCGTCAAACGGTTCGGCGCCCAGGCAGGCGGTTACGTTCGCCTGACCAAACTGGGCTATCGCAGGGGGGATTCGGCACCGCTCTCCATCGTTGAATTAACCGGCGAGCCGGAAGAGGGAACTGCACCGAAAAAAAAAGGGTTGATCAAGAAAAGAAAGGAAAAGCCGGCGGATCAGGCAACCCCCTAAGCCCCATTCCTTGCTTAAATTTTTATTTTCAAAGCCTGTGCTCTTTAAAAAAACCCTGCCTGGGTTACGCGGCAGGGTTTTTGGTTTGGGGGGGCTTATGGGCCAAGACCTGATAATGTATTGACAATCCGTTGGAATAAACCTAAAAATACAAAAAATTTCATCATCACGCCGCCGGTTTGAATTGAAAGACGGCGGCACAGGAAAGGACTCATATGCTAAGCGCGATGCGGCAGAACGCCGGTTCATGGATCATTAAAATCCTTCTGGGGATTATCGTGGTGGCTTTTATCTTTATGGGCGCCGGATCATTCAGCGCCAGGCGCGCCGCCATGGTTGCCAAGGTCAACGGCGAGTTGATCTCGATCAACGAGTATCAGGCGGCCTATGATCGTATGATTCAGGACCTGCACCGGCGATTGGGGGATCAGTTCAATGATGAAATGATCAAAACCCTTGACATTGAGAAACAGGCGCTGGATCGGCTCATCGAGACCGCCATTTTGCGTCAGACCGCGGAAAAAGAGGGGATTCGGGTCTCGAAAAAAGAGCTGGCGGCCTCCATCGTGGGAATGGACGCCTTTCAGGACGGCAACGGGGCCTTTGACCATCAGCGCTATAAAATGGTCCTTTCCCAGAACCGGTTGAACCCCGCATCCTTTGAGGCCATGCAGAGGGACGCCCTGCTGCATGGCAAGCTGAATTCCCTTTTGGCCGGCGGGGTCAAGGTTTCCGATGAGGAGGCGCGGGAATGGTATTTGTGGGAAAACGCCTCGGTCACCATTGATTATGCGGAGTTTACCCCTGACGCCTTTAAAGACCTGCAAGCCTCCGACGAGGAGCTGAAGAAGTATTTCGACGAGCACAAGGAAGGGTATAAGACCGAGCCGCAAATCAAGGCCCGCTACCTGGCGTTTGATCCCTCCGCCTACCTTACGAAAATCGAGGTCTCGGAGGATGAAATCCGGCAGTATTACACTGATTCGGAGGATGAATTCAGAACCCCGGAGACCGTTACTACCCGGCAGATCCTGTTGCATCTGCCCCTGGAGGCGGACCCGGATACGGTGGAAAAAAGGCGCACCGAGGCCTTTGCGGTGATCCAGGAGGCCAGGTCCGGCAAGGATTTTGTGGAGCTGGCGCGGCAATATTCCGAGGATCCATCCGGGGAAAAAGGCCGGCTTATGGGACCGTTCACCCGGGACGAGATGGTCAAGCCCCTCGCCGAAGCCGCGTTTGAGCTGGAGGTGGGCGAGATCAGCGATCCAGTGAGAACCTTAGAGGGCTGGCATATTTTAAAGATCGAGGGGTATGAGCCCTCCGCGGTCAAACCCATAGAACAGGTCAGGGACCAGATCGTCCAGCGGGTATCCGAGCAAAAGGCAAAGGACATGGCCTATGAGGAGGCGACGGCCCTGTATGACATCTCCTATACCGGGGAGGATTTAGTGAAAAACGCCGCTGACCGGAAGCTTGAGCTTATCACAACGGACTGGTTCGCGCGATCCAATGGCCCTGCAGGGGTGCCGGACTCATCCGCGTTTGCAGCCATCGCTTTTGATCTTCCCCTGATGGACATCAGCGATGTGGCCCAGATCGGCGGCGCTTATTATCTGATTCAGACGATCGAGGAGCAGCCCTCCCATCTGCCCGAGCTTGAGGCCGTAAAAGAACAGGTGATGGCGGGTGCGACGAAGGAGAAGCGGGAAAAGGCCGCGGAGGATGCCGCCAAACGCTTCCTCGAAAAGGCCAGGGCCGGCGGCGATATGACGATTCTGGGTCAACAGGAGGGGGTGGAGGTCAGATCGGTTCTTCTGGAGAACCGGAGCAGGAGATCCCCGGAGTTTGAGGATGACGGAGCCGTGTCTGCCGAGGCCTTTACCCTCTCTTTGCAAGACCGGTTTCCCAAGGAGGTCATCAAAGGGAAAGGCGGCCGTTACTATGTGATTGCCCTGAAGGAAAAGCGGTTGCCGCCTGCCGAAGGGTATATGATGGCTAAAAACAGCATCGTTTCCCGATTGAAACGGCAGAAGCAGATGGATCTTTATCAGGCCTGGCTTGCCGGGTTACGCAAAAACAGCGATATCACCATTTCCAAACGGTTTATGGATGAAGGGGGGGCGTAAAACCCGTTTACTTTCCATAAAAATATTGTAGAATGGGAATAAATGCAAAACCCTCTTCGGAAACCTGTTCGCAACGAACTTGAAGCATCGGTTTTAAAAACGGCCGTATGGGCATAACGCTCCGAAAGAATAAAAAGTCAGATGCTCCTTCGGAGCCCTTTCTGTCCAAGCGTTGCCCTGAATGCTTTACCAGCCTTCCCCTGGATGCCAAGCAGTGTTTTGTCTGCCATACCCGGGTCGGTAAGGTGGACACCGACGGGAAGGCAAAAAGAGGCATTGACTGGGTCGCTTATATTACCTGTATCGTTGCCTGGGCTGTTTTTTTTATCTATATCAAATGGGCGTTTAAGCTCTGACATCGATCCTTAGCGTTTATCTCGCCAGCATCCCCTGCATCATGTCCGCAGCGTTTTCCGCGTGGTCCGCGATCTCCCCGATGGCCTGGGTCAGCCTCACCAGATGAAAAAGGGAAATGGGGTCTTTTTCGATCTGGAAGATTTTGTGAATCAGCAGCTGTTCCCTCTGATCCGCCTCATGCCGCATCTGCCTTAGGTTTTCTATAACCTCCTTTACCTTTTGCCGCTGCTTTTTTGAAAACCTCATGAAATAGGCCTGGGCCTCGGCGGCCATGACGGCAAGCTCCTCCACCGGCTCGATGACGGCATCCAGCAGGAGAAAAAACTCCCTTTCAATGGACCTGGGAACACCCTGGGTGGGGCAGGACAGCCAATGAAGGGCATGCAGCACCGAGGCCTTGACCTGGTCCTGCTCCCTCAGGTAGCTGAGCAGCTGAAATTTTTCCACCGGAAGGGTGACATCCTTGGGAAGATGGCCGCGTATCCGTTTTTTGATGATATCCGCCTCGTTCTCAAACCGGATGACCTCCTGCCGAAGCTGTTCAAAGCTGTCGCAGCTTTCCGAGACCCGGCATTCCATGGCCTGCTGAAACGCCCAGGAGCATTCCTTGACCTTTTCTGCATGCTCCTGAAGGGCGCTAAAGGGTGAGGTGATGAACATGGAAAAAAAAGGAATGCGCATTTGCCGCCTCCTCGCCCAAAAATCTGTTATAGGATTAAAATCGATGTGTTATTGATGGAAACATCGGGACAATGGGTTGATTGGGTCATACCACAGCGCCCCCGGGACTTCAAGGTAAAATATCAAAGCCATACCCCTCATTGACATTGCCGCCCGCATGGATTACATCTTTTTTGTCTTAAACGTTTTTTTATGAACCTCTTTTATGGATTGGGTATAAAAATGCGAAAAATCAGGCCATCCTTTTTTTTGTGGTTTCTTGTTTCGGCTACGATGCTTTTCGGGTTTATCCTTT
>DYLE01000125.1 GCA_020722245.1 Desulfonema limicola | reverse complement strand
GAAAATCGGCGGCATCAATTATCAGGATGAATTTTCCCGGATCCTGCGCGAGCCGAACATCCATTTAAAAGGGGTGGCGCTTCGGCTTCACGCCGTGGATGCCATGCAGAAAAACGAACCTCCTGAGGCCGTCGAAGCCAGCCTGAGGCGGAGTGAAAGCTACCTGATGCGCTCTGGCGACCCGGTTCAGCTGGGCAAAACCCGGCTGGAGATGGCCCGCTTAAAGCTGCGCGTCAACGATGAAATCACGGCAAGGGAGCTGGCGGAAAAGGCCCGCAAAGATTTCGCAAGATATGTGGATGTCTTTTTCCCGGATGATCTTATGCCTCTGCTGAAGGGAAAAACCGCTGCAAACCTGCGCACCGATTCCGGCGCCGAACTGCTGAACATGTTCGCGGACGTGATCCAGGAGCTCACCCCCAGTACCGAGTTTGAGGAGCTGCTGGCAAGGACGGTCAGGTCCTTGAACCGGTTTTTCGGCACGGAGCGCGGAGGCATCTTCTGGTTCAGGCATCACGGCCCGAAACAAGGCCCAATCTTGCGGGGCGCCTGCAACCTGTCCCCGGCGGATGTCTCCTCGGAGCGGTTTAAGCCCGGCCTGGCCCTTGTGTTTAAGGCCTATCATGAAAACCGGCCGCAGGTGGTGCGGCGGCAGGATCAGGGAATGGATCCGAGCAACGTCAAGGCGATGATCTGCGTGCCGTTTTCCGTGGAGGGCCGGGTCCGGGGGGTGCTCTACCACGACAACGCCTATGTGAGGGACTGTTTTGACAGTTTTTCCAAACCCCAGTTGATCCAGATGGCCCGATGGCTCACCAGCTACATCGACCATATTTTCGACCTTTCCCGGCGGCTGGAACAGAAGGCCTCGGATCAGATGGGACGGTTTGAGGCCGAGGGACCACCCGCCATCATCACGCGAAGTCCGCTGATGCAGCACCTGCTGACCCAGGTGGATCGGATCGCGGCCACGGACAGCACGGTCCTGATCCTGGGCGAAACCGGGGTGGGCAAGGAACTCCTGGCCCGCCGGATTCACCGGATGAGCCCGCGAAAAAATAACCCCCTGGTGATTGTGGACCCCACTGTGATTCCGGAGAACCTGGTGGAAAGCGAGCTGTTCGGGCATGAAAAGGGGGCGTTCACCGGCGCGGACCGTCAGAAAAAAGGCCGCATGGAGCTGGCCCACTCCGGCACCCTGTTCATCGACGAGGTCGGGGAAATTCCGAAATCGATCCAGGTCAAGCTGCTGCGCGCCATTCAGGAAAAAACCATGATCCGGATCGGCGGCAACAAGAGCATCTACTCCGATTTCAGGCTGGTGGCCGCCACCAACCGGGACCTGGCCACAGAGGTGGCCGCCGGCCGTTTCAGGGAGGACCTCTACTACCGGTTAAACGTGATCCCCATCACCCTGCCTCCGCTGCGGGAGCGGATCGAGGATGTGGGGCTGCTCGCCAGGCACTTCCTTGCGCGGTTTTCCGCCAAATACAACCGGCCGGGACTGGTCCTCACCCAGGCGGATGAAGCCATCCTGACCGGCTACCCCTGGCCGGGCAACATCCGGGAGCTGCAGAACGTGATGGAACGCACGGTCCTTCTCTCCACCGACGGCAGCCTTCACCTAAACCTTCCTCCTGATTCTCCGGCCGCTCCCTCCAGCCGGTTTGATGAGCTTCCCACCCTGGATGAGATCCAGCGGCGGTACATTCAGCATGTGCTGGCCAAAACCAACGGAAGGCTCAGCGGCCCGGGCGGCGCAGCAGAGATTTTAGGGATGAAGCGGACCAGCCTGTATAACCGGATGAAACGGCTGGGGCTTCGATAAAACCCGCAGGAAAAATGAATACTAACCGTCCAGCACCCTTCGTATGGTTTGCGCAAGATCGGCCATTTGAATCGGCTTGGCCATAAGCGCCCGAAAACCTTTTTGAAAGGAAACCTCCTTTTCGATCAGCCGGGTGTAACCGGAACAGAGGATTATCGGCATATCCGGTCTGATTTTTAAAATTTCCGCAGCAAGCATGTTTCCGGCCATATCCGGCATACTCAGGTCAGTGATCACCAGGTCAAACCGGTCCGGATCGGCTTTAAACCGTTCCAGGGCCTCCAACGAACTTACGCATGCCTCCGCCCCGTACCCCAACGCTTCCAGCATTTGCTTTCCCAGTTGAACAAGGGAGGGTTCGTCGTCCACGAAAAGGATATGCGCTGTCCCTTTGGCAAGGTTCGCCGCTTCACGAGGTTGCGCCCGTTCTTCCGACACCGGCAGCCATACCATAAACCGGGCACCCCTGTCGGAGTCACTCTCCACGGATATCTCCCCTGCAAGGGTTTTGACGATGCCGTAAACAACCCAAAGCCCCAACCCGGATCGCGATGGATGCGTGGTGTAATAGGGTTCAAAAATATGCTCGATGACCTCAGGGGTTATGCCGGGACCGGTATCCGCGACCATAAGCCTTGCATAACGCCCCGGCGCCAACCCGGGCACCTCTTGAACGGACGACGTATCGATGACCACATTGTCCAGGCGGACTTCCAGCACCCCTCCCTTATCCCCCATGGCCTGGCCTGCGTTGGTGCATAGGTGTATCAGGATTTGATGGATCTGAGCCGGAGCTGTATACACCTTGTCATGGCTGATGGAGATATCCGGCCTGAGTTCAATAGACGGCGGAATCATTATTTTCAGGCGCTTAAGGGAGGCTTCGACCACCGGAAGGATATGGATCGGCTCCTTTTTTTCCTCGCCGATGCCGGCACAGGCCAGGACCCGGTCGACAATATCCTTGGCCCGCATGGACGCGGTTTTGATCTCATCAAGCCAGGCCCCAAGCGGGGTCCACTCCGGAAGCTTCTCCAGCGCGGACAAGGCCAGCTCCGTATTGCCGACAATAATGCCGAGCACATTGTTGAAATCATGGGCGATGCCCCCGGCCAGGGTTTTGACCGCATCCATTTTCTGGGCCCGGCGTATCCGGGCCTCCAGCCTTTTCGCCTGGGTCAAATCCTTTGAAACCTCGATCACCGCCAACGGAACGCCCTTTTCATCCTTCAACGCAACGCTTGCCGTGCAGTGGAAATTCAATCGGTTTGCATTTCTATCCACCACCACGGTCTCGTGCTGGTGGGTCTTTCCATTCTGAAACGCTCTTAAGGTAATGCAGGGATAGGGTTCGCACGGCACCTTCCGTCCATGATACACCTCGTAGCATTTCCGGCCCAGAATATCGTCGCCGAACATCCTTTTTGCGGTTTCATTCGCCCAGATGATATTCAGGTCCCGATCCATCATGCTCACATGGTCTCCGATGGAGGATAGGACGGTAGATAAATTTTCCCCCTTTATTTCCATGGCCATACCTTATGGGTGATTTGCAGCCCAGTCCCCAGCATTCCGTCCTAAGGATTCCGGCTTTTTCTGTTTTGCGATAATTTCGAAAGGTTCCGAAGTGTTGATTTTACAGACGGAATATGATAAAGACATATATATCAAAAACCAAAAAATTGCAAACGATTTTAAGTAAAAGGAAAGCCATGACAAACCCCAAAGCAATCGATCCGGAAGTCTTGTTAAACCATCCTACGGTCAAACTGACCACCACCTCCAATACCTCGGCCTTGCAGGAACGGCTGCGCTTTAAACCCGAGATCTGCGATGTCTTTAAGCATGCCTGCACCCGGCTTGAAGATGATCTCCGTTATGAATTTCAGATCCATCCCACGGCCAAAGAAAAGCTTCCGGACATCATCCACAACGCCGTGCAGCGGGTGACGGGGGTTGATTCCGTCGATGAAAAATTTTTGCGCGGTTTTAAAAAAGAAAGAAGGATCGGCATCGTGTTTTCAGGCGGGCCGGCCCCGGGCGGGCACAATGTCATCGCCGGGCTGTTTGATGCCATGAAAGCCGCAAACCCGAACAGCCGGCTGTTCGGGTTTATTCTGGGGCCGGACGGCATACTTGAAAACGAGGTGATCGAACTGACCGCAGAGATGGTGGACGCCCACCGCAACCTCGGCGGATTTTCCATGATCAAAACCGGACGGACCAAAATCGATTCTGAAAAAAAAATGCGGCTTGCCAGGGAAAACTGCAAAAAACGAGGAATCGACGCCCTGGTCATTGTCGGCGGGGATGATTCAAACACCAACGCGGCCTTTCTTGCCCAGGAGCTTTATCACGACAACATCCAGGTGATCGGGGTGCCCAAGACCATCGACGGCGATATTCAGGTCAGGGATAAGAATTCAAACGTGCTGTGCGCCATATCCTTCGGGTTTCATACCGCGGCCAGGGCGTTTGCGCAAAACATCAGCAACCTGTGCAACGACTGCAGCTCGGATGTCAAATACTGGCATGTCTGCAAGGTGATGGGCCGGGTGGCCAGCCACCTCGGCCTGGAGGTGGCGCTTCAGGTGCATCCGAACATCATCCTGATCGGAGAAGAGCTTGCCGATTATATCGATGTGGACCGGATTGAAAAGGCCAAAAAACAGGGAAGCATCGATTATACCGCTTACGGCATGACCCTTCGGAACCTGTCCCGAATCATCTGCGACGGGATCGTTCGGCGGGCGGCCGTGGGCAAGAACTACGGGGTGATCATCATTCCCGAGGGAATTTTAGAGTTTATCAACGAAATCCAGGTGTTCATCATCAAACTCAACACCATTATCGCCGAGTACAACCAGACCCACGACACGGATTTTCATTCCGACTTTGTCACCCTTGAAGACAAGCTGGATTACCTGCGCCGCCTGGCACGGCTTTCCCGGGAGGATAAGACCTTCTCGGTCTGGAACACCCGGGATGACGACCTGTTTAATGATATTCCGGCGTTTTTTCAGGAAGGGCTGCTGACCGAACGGGACAGCCACGGGAACTTTCAGTTCTCCCAGGTGCAAACCGAAGAGGTGATCATGGGGCTGGTCACGGATTACCTGAAAATCCTTCAGGAGCGGGGGGAGTATAAGATCGGCATAAAGCCGGACTGGTATAAAAAAACCCTTGAAAAGGAAGGGCTCAACCCGGGCACCTACGGACCGCTGCTGTTTGCCAACTATGGAACCAATGATCCGTTCCTTCAGGTCAAAAACAGCATCGTCTCCATTAAAACACTAACCCAGGAGCTTGTCCGGTCCGGGGTCATCAGGGATGCGGACGCTGTTCCGGCCGCCATCCTGAAGGTGTTTCAGGCCTCTGTTCCCAAGTTTAAAACCCAGAACCACTTCTACGGGTACGACGGCAGGGGGAATGATCCCTCCTGGTTTGACTGCACCTATGCCTACAACCTGGGACTGACTGTTTTTTCCCTGATCGCCAATCAGGCGACCGGGCAGATGGCGGCGATCAAAAACCTGGAAAAAGGCTTCCCTCACTGGGAGCCCATGGGTATTCCCATTGCGCCGCTCATGCACCTGGAGGACCGAAAGGGGAAGCTGGAGCTGGTTTTAGAACGCGCCCTTGTGGATGTCGAGTCCCCCGCCTTCAAGGTGGTCAAGGCCCTGCGGAAAAAATGGCTGGCCGCAAATGCCGGGCCCGACGATTACCGGAATCCCGGCCCCATCCATCTTCTTTCCGAAAACGGCGCGGATTCCCGCCCCTTGACCCTGGCCTTAAACGACCTGGACCGGCCGAACACGGACAAGGATTAAACAAATCGGGCAGCAGGATTATTTGTTGATGAGCGCCGCCAGCTTATCGGCGATTGCGCATATTGAAAATATGGAGTTTTAGTTTGTACAAATTGTCAACAACGTCCCGTTTTTAATTTCTATTTATCCATTAATCGAGGAAGTCATATGACAAATAAACCATTATTTGTAAGAGCGGAATGGGATGAAGAAGCCAATGTTTGGGTTGCTACCAGTGACGATGTTGCCGGACTTGCAACCGAAGCTGATACATTTGAGGGTCTTGTTGGAAAATTAAAGATAATAATCCCCGAACTTATGGAGTTAAACGAAGGTAATCAGGAATATGAGGTCCCTTTTGAAGTATTAACCAGAAGATTTGAAATCGCTCAGCGGAAAACAGGGGCTGCCTGATTTTTCAAAAGAACTTAAAAAATTTCTACGTGATAAAAGATGTTCTTTTGATCGACAGGGAAAAGGTGATCATGAAATAGGGTACAGCTCGATAACAAATATGAGGAAATTCAGGGACGTATATCATATTATTAGTTGACGGGTGGCATTTCGCATGATAGAGATGCGTTATGCCGCGTCAGTCAAGAATAGATGCTCCGGGTGCGTTGCGCCATATTCTTGCCAAAGGAATAAAACTTATAATCAGATATACGTCCCCCATCTCGACTAATAGTGGTATCGACAAGCCAGGATGCGAATTTTGCGCTCCCTGACCTCATAGACAAGCCGGTGTTCCCGATCGATACGGCGGGACCAGCATCCGGAAAGTTCATGCTTTAAAGGCTCCGGCTTTCCTGTGCCGGTGAAAGGGTCCCGCTGGACTTCTTTAATCAGCTTGATAATCCGCAACGCAATCTTGCGATCCTTTTCAATCCACCAGGCAAGGTCTTCAAATCCGGCAGGATCAAACTCCAAGCTTCTTGCAGGCGTCGTCAAAGGCAATGCCCCCCCTGCGGTCTTTTGCTTCCAGCAGGCGTTTCTTCATTTTTTTGCTTTTCAGAAGGTAGGCCGTCTCTTTTTCGGAGGCAATCTCCCGCCACAGGTCAATGGGCACGATAACCCCTGTCACCTTGTTGTTTTCATCAGAAATATATTGGATCTGCGCCATGGAATATCCTCGCGTACGCTTTTCCATCTTTTTGGGAAAATACAGATAATGCGCTAAAAGCACAGAGATAGAAATTTAATTTTATCAGAAATATTTATAGTTTTTTTCGCCTTTCATGTCAATCAGAATTCAGGGACGGGGTCTGCGACAAAAAAATGATTATAAGTTGACAAGTGTGAGTAATTGGCCTATTATCTGATTGATTATAAACAATCAGATAATAGGAGGGGATATGGAAAATGACATTAAGGCTTTGGAATCAAAAAGGGAATATTTACATGAACAACTGGCAGGTTTGGGGGATTTCCGGCGGGGCACCATATCGGTCAACTATCGCAAATGTGGTAA
>DYLE01000124.1 GCA_020722245.1 Desulfonema limicola | reverse complement strand
GCATCAGGCGGCCGGTGAACTCGTCCACGATGATCACCTCGCCGTCCTTGACGATATAATCCACATCCCGGGCGAACAGGGTGTGCGCCTTCAAGGCCTGGTTGACATGATGCAGCAGTTCGATATTCCGGGTGTCATAGAGGTTATCGACCTTCAAAAGCTTTTCGGCCCTGGCCACCCCCTCCTCGGTCAGGGTGACGGACCTGGCCTTCTCATCCACCGTGTAATGGGTTCCCTGCTGCAGGGAGGGAATAATCCCGTTCACCTGGTAATACAGGTCGGTCGATTTCTCCGCCGGGCCGGAGATGATCAGGGGGGTTCGGGCCTCGTCAATGAGGATGCTGTCCACCTCGTCCACGATGGCGAAATGAAGCGTCCTCTGAACAAGGCTCTCCTTTTCAAACTTCATGTTGTCCCGAAGGTAATCAAATCCGAACTCATTGTTGGTGCCATAGGTGATGTCCGCCGCATAAGCGGCTTTTCTCTCCCGGTCATCCAGGCCGTGTACGATGACGCCCACGGTGAGCCCCAGAAAGGTGTATACCTTCCCCATCCATTGCGCATCCCGTTTCGCCAGGTAATCGTTCACCGTGACCACATGGACGCCCCTGCCGGTCAGGGCATTCAGGTAGGCCGCAAGGGGCGCCACCAGGGTTTTCCCTTCACCGGTCTTCATCTCCGCGATGTTCCCCTGATGCAGCACAATGCCGCCCATGAGCTGAACGTCGAAATGCCGCATATTCAGGACCCGTCTGGAGACCTCCCGAACCGTGGCAAAGGCCTCGGGCAACAGATCGTCAAGGGATTCGCCCGAGGCATGACGATTTTTAAGCCGGCCGGTTTGAGCGGCAAGGTCCTGATCGCTCATGGACTGCAGACCGGCCTCCAGACGGTTGATGGTCTCGATGACCGGGGTAAAACCCCTTAACACGCGATCATTTTTGCTTCCGAATAGCTTCAGTAAAAAACTGTTTACTGAGTCCAGCTTCATCAATTTAATTTCCTTCGAAACAAAATTAAAAAGCGGCGAAGAATACAGAAGAAAAAGGTGGGAAAAATCGTCTAGGATGAAGGCTTTCTGGCTGCCAGGTCGTAACCCATATAATTTGCAGGATTCACCGGAATGTTGTTTAAACGCACCTCATAATGGAGATGCGGACCGGTACTTCGGCCCGAATTCCCCACCCTGCCGATCACCTGACCCCGTCTTACCGTCTGACCGGCCTTGACCGTGATTTTACTCAAATGGCCGTAGGTTGTGGATATGCCAAACCCGTGATCAATGATCACGCTGTCGCCGAGAAGCCCCTTGGAGCCCGTGTAGGTGACGGTGCCGTCCGCTGTGGCTTTCACCGGCGTGCCGAGCCGGTCGGCCAGATCCAATCCGGCATGAAACTCCTGTCTTCCATTGAAGGGGTCCTTTCGATAACCGAACCTGGAGGAGACCCATCCGCCTTCGATCGGGCGAATAGATGGGGTGGAATTCTGAATCTGCTCGATTTCCTTTAAGGTCGCCCAGAGGGCATTAAACTCCTCGGACCGCTCAAGGGTCGCCTTATCCAGACGATCCACCGCCTCATTTAAGCTCTGAATCAACTCATCATCGGTCAACGGCTCTTGAATCTCTTCGATGCGAAGGCCCGGATCCTCCGAAAAATCGCCGCCTATGCCGTAATTGCTTAAATCCTCCATCCCGGGATGCCCGCCGGCAACGCTTCGGATTTTCTGCTCCAGCTGCGCCAGCTTTATGAGTTTAAGCTCTAAGGCGTCGATCTTGGTCCGAAACGACGCGATCTGTTGATCCCGTCCTTTGATCACATCCTTGAGTGCGGCGATCTCCTTTTGCAGCTTATGGATTCCCGGATGGATTCGCTTGAGATGAATATAGTTATAAATAAAAAAACCTATCACAAGGACAGTCCCCACGGCCAAGACACCCATGAGGCGAACCGCTGAGGCTGAAAAAAGCCTAAGCTTCACAAAAGCCCCGGTGTTGTCATAGATTAACAAGGTAAACCGTTTTTTGATTTCCCCATCCTTCTTCATCGACGCAGACACCCCTGCTTAACTCACCGGTTATTATAGAAATCCATTAATATAAAAATTCATTTGTTTTCAATAGATTATCTTATACCCCGGTGAGGTCAAGATGTCAAGCCTTCAGTAGCCGGTCTGTCCAAGAAAAAAAACCATGCGCGACGGCTTACGCACATGGTTTTTTTAGAGTAAAATAATTTCAAAACGGAGTGTTACATCAGCCCCAGCTTGAATTTAAGGGATCTTAGGGTATTTCTCATCAGCATGGTGATGGTCATGGGGCCGACCCCTCCGGGAACCGGGGTGATATAACCGGCGATCTCCTTGGCCGCCTCAAAATCCACATCCCCTTTTAAAATGGCGACTTTTTTACCGGTTTTTTCGCTGACCTTTTCACCCACCCGGTTGACGCCGACATCGATCACGCAGGCCCCCGGCTTGATCCATTCCGGCTTGACCAGGTCCGGCACCCCGGCGGCCACGATCAAAATATCCGCGCGCTTGCAATGAAAAGCCATATCCTTGGTCCGTGTATGAACCACCGTTACGGTGGAGTTTGCGCCGGGTCCCTTCTGAAGCATCATGTTGGCGATGGGCTTTCCGACGATGTTCGACCTTCCCACCACGACCACCTCAGCACCACTGGTCTCGACACCGGAACGAACAATCAGTTCCTGAATTCCGGCGGGGGTGCAGGGTGGAAACTTGACCTCCGAGCCCCCGATCATCAGCCGGCCGACGTTCACCGGATGAAACCCGTCCACGTCCTTGTCCGGATCAATGGCGTTTAAGACCTTTTTTTCATCGATATGTTTCGGCAGAGGAAGCTGAACCAGTATGCCGTGGATGGAATCGTCCTTGTTGTATTTGTCGATTAGGGCCAGAAGGTCCTTTTCCGAAATGTCCACAGGCTGGGAATCCTGAACCTCCTTGAACCCGACCCGGTGGGCGGTCTGAATCTTTAAGGTCACATAGGAGATGGAGGCGGGGTTTTCACCGACCAGGATCGTCACCAGTCCGGGAACCATGCCGTGTTTTTCCTTGATCTGCTTGACCTCCTGGGTGATCTCCTCAAGAATCACCTCCCGAATCTCCGTTCCTTTGATCAATTTTGCTGCCATCTTTCACATTCTCCTTCTTTGAATAAAGTTTAAGTTAAAGCCATTTGATAAACCGTTGCTGTCTTTCATTCCGGCCTGGATAACAGACGCCGGTTACACCGCATAAGGGATAAACTCCAGTCCTGCGGCTTCATCAAACCCCAGCATGATGTTCATGTTCTGAACCGCCTGCCCGGCCGCGCCTTTCACCAGGTTGTCGATCACCGACATCAAAATGATGCGCCCCTTATCCTTCTCCACGACAAATCCGATATCACAGAGGTTTGTCCCGCGCACATGAAGGGTGTCGGGCGGCCGGTGCTGATCGGTTAAACGGATAAACCGGCGGCCGGCATAAAATTCACGAAAACACGCTTCAATATCCGCTTCTTTCACCTCCCGGGCAAGGTCCGCGTAAATGGTGGTTTCCATGCCCCGCGTCATGGGAAGCAGATGCGGCACAAAGGTAATCTTCACCGGTTTTCCGGCGGCGAGGCTCAGCTTCTCTTCCATTTCCGGCTTATGCCGGTGGCCGCCCACCTTATAGGCTTTAAACGACTCATCGGCCTCGCAGAAATGGGTGGTCAACGAAAGCGACCGGCCTGCGCCGCTGACCCCTGATTTTGAATCCGCAATGATCGTATCGGGATCGATCAACCTGTGTTTCACCAGGGGAAACAACGGCAGAAGCACACTGGTGGGATAGCAGCCCGGGTTGGCGATTAAATCCGAACCCTTGATGCGCTCCGGAAAAACCTCGCACAGCCCGTAAACCGCTCTGGCGCAAAGATCCTTTGCGGTGTGCGGCTGATACAGGGACTCATACACCCCAAGATCGGAAAACCTGAAGTCGGCCGACAGGTCAATCACCTTTTTTCCCTGTTTCAGCAACCCCGGCACAAACCCCATGGGGAGCTTGTGGGGGAGGGCCAGGAAGATCACATCCGCCTTCTCGCAGATACGCGATTCATCATAGGCCTCACACACCAGGTCGATCATTCCGGACATGGCGGGGTATACCTTTTCAAAAGGGACGCCGGCATACCGCCGGGAGGTCAGAACCGTCAAAAACACCTCCGGATGCCCGGCAAGAATCCGCACCAGCTCGGCCCCAGCATACCCTGTCGCGCCGACCACCCCTGTCCTGATCATTGTATCCTTGTATCCTTTCAGGACGGCCTTTTTCAGGCCATCCTCATCCTTTGATTATTTTTTTTATGGAGTGAGAAAAGCTATCAAAGCCTCAAAACATTTTCAAGCAGATTCCAGGGCAACCGCAAATCCTTATAAATCCTTGGAACCCGATGTTTTGATACACTCCGGCCGCGCAGTCCCTCACCGAATCGATCGTTACTGTTTGAGCGAAACTATAAAATCCCGAATCTCCCGGTTGACCGTGTCCGGCTTTTCCAGGGGCGAAAGGTGCCCGGTGTCCGGAATGGTCGTCATGCGGCACCCCTCGATGTTTTCCTTCAGGTACTCGCCGTAGCGCACCGGTGTGAGCCTGTCCTCATCACCGGCCATCACCAGCACCGGCGTCTTTATTCGGCCAAGATCATTCATCCGGTCAAAAGCGTTGCAGGCGTAAAAATCCTTTAACGCCACCTCGGGCGACATCTCCGTGATCTCCTGAAGCACCCCCCTCAGCCGGGGCCTATCGCTTTTCCGGGAAAGGGTGAACTCAAGGGCCAGATCAAAATAGGAGGCGTAATCCTTCTGAATGGTTTCAAACACAAAGGGAAGCACCTTCAGCCGGGCGCCGGTGTGCATCAGAATCCCGGCGCGAAAAAAATCCGGCTGAGAAATCAGAAGCTCTAAAACAATGGCCCCGCCCATGCTCAACCCGCAGAGGATCGGATAAGAAGGCGCCATCAAAGAGACAAACTCCATCACGGATGCAGCGTAATCGGCGATGGTGTTAAACGCCTCCCCGCTTGAATCCTTGTGGCCCGGCAAATCAAGGGCGATGGTGTTTGCGATATCGGCAAGCCCCTCGACCTGAAACCGCCACAGCCCCTTGGATAACGCGGCACCGTGAATAAAGATCAGGGTGGGTTTTGTTGAATTCAAAGGCCATTGCCCGGCGATCACGGCATGGCTTCCAATTTTTTGTTTTTCCATTTGAAGCCTCCATCACTCGGTGGATTTGTCCAGGCCCTTGATCATCGACCGGTACCTTTGGGCCTCTTTATTGTTTCCTAAAGATTCGTAGATCCCTACGATCCGCTGATAGTACTCCGACCGGTTGTCCGGATCCTCCCGCACCAGGGAAAAATAGAGTTCAAGCAGCTTCGAGGGCTTTTCGCCGGCCTCATAGGAGAGCTCCGCATACCGCCGTTTGAGAAAAGGGTCCCGTCTTGCGCCGCAGGCGGCGCATCCGCTGATCAGTTTACCATACAGGCTGCGGGCCTTTGCGATGCTTCCCAAAGCCTCATAGGTTTTAGCCAGGGCGCGGGATAGGATCTCATTTTCTCCGAATCGGGTCTCGCAGGATGAAAATATCTCCCTGGCCTCCTCATACCTGCCGGCCTGATACAGGGTTTCGCCGGTCAAAAGCTGAATCGGAAGGGTCTGGGCCAGTTCATCGGGGCATGACCTGAAAAGCTTAAGGGCCGCATCGTAGTTCTTCCCCTCCCAGTAGATATCGCAGAGGATCTGATACCCTCTCAGCAGCATCGGGTATTGCCGCACAAACCCCTCCATAAGCCTTTGGGCATGATCGGTTTTCCCCTGGTTCACCAGGGCGGTGGCCAGTTCCAGGGGAATAAGGCTTCCGGGGTTCTCCGCCAGGGATTCAGACAATTTTTTGACCGCCGGTTCAAACTCGCCGCGGTTTAAGGCGATATACCCCTCTTTAAACCTTTGTCCATACCCCTGGTACGCCTTCTGGAATTCTTCAGGCAGGGCGCTGCAAAGCACGGAGAAATATTCATCTGCGTCCGGTTCTTCCTCCATAACGCCGGCAAGGGCCGGTTTGAATGCCTCAGCCTCAGGCGGTTGCGCCTCGGCCTTTTGCGGGGATTTATGGCGGTCTTCGTCCGGCCGTCGCTTCTCTGCCTCCAGGCCGTCCTCCACCTCCTTCAGTTTCAACCGGATCTCTTCCTTTAAGGCCTCCTCCCGGGTTAATTCCAGGGCAAGGGTCAACAGCGCCTTGGCATCCGCATGGCTTCCGGCCTGGACCAGGCTTTCCGCGGTATGCATATGAAAAACCGCAAGCGCTTCCCTTGACCTATCGATTTTTTCCCGCAGCCTGCCGGCAAACTCCGCCTTTTCTCGGCCTTGTTTCTCCGCCTTGTTTAAGGCCTTCTCGTATTCGAGCTTGGCAAGACCGTACTCCCTCTTTGTGAAGTAATCATCACCGGAACGCTCAATGACCTCCGGCGTCTTGCCTGAAAAAAGATTAAAAAACCCCATGGCATTGACCTTCTAAAGATTTACCGTGATATAGTATCCATCGCCGCCGCGCACCAGAAGGATCACCACGCTTGGCTTCAACCGATACCGGATGACGGCCTTTTTAAAATCCTCCGTATTGAGTACGCGGGTTTCGTTGATCTGCCGAATAACATCCCCGGCCCTCACCCCAATGCCGGCCAGAAAAGACCTGGGGTCAATCTCCGAGATCACCACCCCGGCCTGGGGATTTTCCCGCTGGGACCGATGATCCTCAAATTCGATATCGGCCACTCGAATCCCCAGCAGGCGATAGGCCAGATCCAGAGCCAGGGCTTCTGGAAAAACCGAGGCAACAACCGAAAGGGTGATTCCCTCGCCTTTACGAAGGATCTCCACCTCCACCCTTCGGCCGGTTTCGATGGAGCGCATCACCAGCTGCCGCTGGTAGGCATCTACCGCATCCCATTTGTTGATCGCCAGCACCACCGAGCGGCCGCTTTCCAGGATGTAGCCCGCAATGTGGGCATCCTGGTCGGTCACGCCCTGGGTCGCGTCGATCAGCAGTAGTACCACGTGGCAGGTTTCGATGGCCTGCAAGGTCTTGACTACCGAGAATTTTTCGATGGCCTCAAAAACCT
>DYLE01000123.1 GCA_020722245.1 Desulfonema limicola | reverse complement strand
GGTCAGCTCATGGATCGATTTTTGGGGTCTTGAAAAACAAAGGCCGTCTGCCGAATAGGGCGTCACAAAGACCTGTCGGACCTCGGGCCGAAGCTCGCGCAAAAGCTGGTCGCGATCTGTTTTCAGGGTGTTTACGCGAACCGTCACCGGAGGAATCTCGTTCATCGCCTCGCACAGGCTTTGGGTTTTTGCAAAACCGTAGCGTTTTACCCATCGACGAATCAGCCATGGTGGGAACGACTGGTCAAGGGCCATGGCGGTTTCCGGCGCCATATCCTGCGGCAGGCGGGATAGGGCGTCCTTGTTGCGGATGGCGTTTCGAAGCAGCCCATTTACAAACCCGGCGGTCTTGGCAGAGGCGATTTTTTTGGCCATTTCCACGGAGGTGTCTACCGCCGCCGAAGCCGGTATTCGGTTTAAAAAAAACACCTGAAACAACCCCAGGCGAAGGATGTTTAATACCTCCGGATGGATTTTTTTGGTGGGGAGGGTGGACTGTTGTTCAATCATCCAGTCCAGCCGACTTCGCCGTCGAAGCACCCCGTAAACCAGGGCGTTGATCAGCCTGCGGTCGACAACAGGAATGGTTTTTCCAGATCCCGTGAGACCCTCATCAAGGATTTCATCTAAATGACGTTTTCCCCGATCCAGGGTGTTGAGGATGTGGAGAGCGGTTTTTCGTGGATTGACGGTCATGCGTGATTTGCGTTTTTCCAACCGAAGCGTTTTAAAAAGTCCGCGCAGCCCGATTCAATGCATCAGGTGAGCAGGGAACCGACCGGGATGGAATGGCCTCTTAAAAACTCGTTGATATGAAGCCGTTTTCCGGATGCCCCCTGAACCTCCAGGATCGATAACGACCCCCGGCCGGTCGCCACTCGAAGCTCGTCTGAAAACCCTTGAACCACCATTCCGGGAGGGTCATTCCCGCAAACAGGATTCACCCTTGCCTTGTAAATTTTGATCATTTTATCGTTAAAAAAGGTGAACGCGCCGGGCCAGGGCGTCATTCCCCGAATAAACCTCTCAATTTTTTCCGCCGGGTGGGACCAGTTGATATGCCCGTCTTTTTTTTTAAGCAATGGGGCGTAGCTGGCTTCCGTATTCACCTGCGGCACCGGCGTGAGTCTGCCGTTTTCCATTTGTTCCAAAACCTTTTTAAGAAGATCAGCGGACAGGGCAGAAAGCCGCTGCTTCAGGCTTTCTGCGGTATCGTCGGAATGAATAGGAATGGACCGGCTCATCAAAATTTCGCCGGTATCCAGCCCCTTGTCCATCCGCATCACCGTGACCCCGGTTTCCGTATCGCCGTTGATGATAGCCCATGGAATCGGGGCAGGGCCGCGGTATTTGGGCAAAAGCGAGGCGTGCAGGTTGATCGCGCCGAGACGAGGGATATTCAAAATTTTTTCCGGAAGGATGTGTTTATAGGCCACCACCACCATAAGGTCCGGATGGATGCCCTGGATCCTTTCATAAAACTCCCTGGTGCGGATCGTCTCAGGCTGATCCACGGGAAGGCCGAGGCATTGGGCGGCGGTTTTAACCGGCGGCGGCAGAAGCCGGCGTCCCCGGCCTTGAGCCCGGTCCGGACGGGTGACCACCAGGGGAATGCGGCACCCGTAATCGACCAGCGCAGTTAATGCGGGAACAGCAAAATCAGGGGTTCCCATAAAAATAACGCTAAACGGTTTGTCCACCGTGTTTTAGTGCCTTTTTCCGTTTTTTGGTGTATAGACTCCGTTTGAGGGCGCTGATGCGGTCGATAAACAGGATGCCGTTTAAATGATCGATCTCATGCTGCAGGATCACGGCGAGCAGACCGTCGGTATCGATTTCTAAGGGCCTGCCGTCCCTGTCCATGCCTTTTACGACCACGCGTTCAAACCGTTTGACATCGGACCGGAAATCCGGAACGCTCAGGCATCCTTCTTTTTCGGAGAGGGTTTCCCCCCGGTTCAACACGATTTTTGGGTTGATCACGGCCTGGAATTTTCGTTTTTCAGGGTTTGGATCCGGATCCACGATGATGATGCTTTTATCGATGCCGGCCTGAATGGCCGCAAGCCCTACGCCCGGCGCCTGATACATGGTGTCGGCCATGTTTTCAATAATTTGTTGAATCCCATCATCAATGGAAGTCACCGGTTGAGTGGGATTTTTCAAAAACGGGTCCGGGAAGGTTACGATGTGGAGTATGGCCATGATGCGATTCCTTTAGAGGCAAAAATCCGCCAGGACATTCCGGGCGGTCTGAATGTCTTTGGCGATCTGCTTTGACAGCGCGTCGATGCTGGCGAACCGTTTTTCATTTCGAATCCGCCTGATGAAGTTTACCCGTATCGCCTTTCCGTAAAGCTCTCCCTTGAAATCAAGGATATGAACCTCTATGGTAAACTGATGGTCTTCAAAGGTCGGGCTGTAGCCGATGTTCGCCACCCCTTTATATTTTTTCTTTCCCAATTCGACGGTTACCGCATACACCCCCATTTTGGGGCAGAGCTCATCAACGAGGTTGATGTTGGCGGTGGGAAAACCGAGCAGCCTGCCGCCCCGGTTTCTGCCGGATACCACCCGGCCGCGAATCTGATAGTAACGCCCCAGCAGGTTGAAGGTTTTTTTCACCTCCCCGGCCATGACCAGCTCGCGCACCCGGGTGCTGCTGATCCGTCTTGTGCTTCGAGCATAGGCCTGCACCCAGTCGATCACAATGACCTCAAACCCATACCTATCGGCGTATTTTTTTAAGAATTCGACATCCCCTTTTCGGTTTTTTCCAAACGCATAATCCTTGCCGATGACGATCGCCTTCATGCCGATTTGTTTGATGAGGATCTCCTCGAGAAAGCGTTTTGCGGTGATCCCGGCAAACGCCTCGGTAAAGGGAATGCAGACCACCACCTTGATGCCGGCCTGGGCGATGAGTTCCATCTTCTGCTCAAACAGGGTGATGAGCGGCGGCCGGCCGTTTTTTTTCAGCACCCGGACCGGATGGGGTTCAAAGGTGATGACCACGGGGGTGCCTTTAATGGACCGGGCCTTTTCAATCACCTGCTGAAAAATGGCCTGGTGCCCCTTATGCACCCCGTCGAAGTTGCCGATGGTGACCACCGCTCTTTTAAACGGTGAATGAATGTTGTAAAGATCTTGAATAATTTTCATAAAACGATCAATTCAAAATTTAAATTCGGAAATATTATGCTTGACAGAAAAAGAGATTCTATATAAGAAAAAACATCTCAAATCAATCCCTGTTTTTTTTCAAGCGTGCCGAAGTGGCGGAACTGGTAGACGCGCTAGGTTCAGGGTCTAGTGAGCGTGCGCTCGTGGGAGTTCGAGTCTCCCCTTCGGCACCATTTGAGCTTGAGCATCGGGCCGTTGATTATTCCGCCAGGAGCTTTTCCATGAGTTTCACCATGGAATCCCGGTGCGATCCCTTCCAGTAGATTTTTTTACATTTATCGCATTCAAAGAATACATCATAACGGGTCAGCAGCCCCGCTTCGATCCGGTCTTGTACAGCATCCCCGGGGATTTTAACGATGAGTCCGTTGCACTCCAGGCACCGCGACAGCGGGGATGCCGTATTCCTGAGATCAAAAGCGGCTACCACCGCTTTCGCCTGAAGCCAGGGATCCTCCTGTCGGATGAGAAAGCCCCGGCTCACCTTCTTGTTTTGCAGCAGCCGCTGATTTCTTGTGAGGATAATCCGTTCCTGTCTGCCTGAAAGCTCAAGGATTCGGCTTGGGGTATAATCATTTTCATAAAGGGTGTCGAATCCGAGCATCCGCAGATATTTTGCCAATTTACCCAGATGAACATCGCAGATGAATTTCAGGCGGCGAAGCGGGGTGTTTCGAAGCCGGTTCAGGGATGAGATATCCATCCGTTCAAAAACCGGATAGACCGAAATCCGGTCCCCGTCCTTCAGGGTATATCCCAAGGTTTCAGGAACGCTGTTTACAAGGATCAAATCCACCTTGGCGCAGGGAAGGCCGCAGGATTCCAGCAGTTGTTTCAAGGAGCAACCGGCATTGATCCTTAACTCGAAGTCTTTTTTACGGTTTTGGGGCGGCAGGTAATCGTTTAATTCCTCATAGAACCGTACGCGGATTTCCATGATAACCGAATGTTATAAATTTTCATCGCCGAAAATACTGGGCAATCGGTAAACCCCCGGCTATGCCGGGCGGCTCACAGAGTTTGACAATTCCGGGATTGTAAGGGAAGTCTTTCGATTCTGAACCGCTCAAGGCTCAAGAAAAGGAGACCTCCCATGCATGACGAACAAAGTTTAAGCCATATGAGGTGGGAATGCAAGTACCCCATCGTATGGATTCCGAAATATCGGAAGAAGGTTATATACGTCAGCCTCCGGAAAAATATTATGTTAACTCAGGGTGTCTTTTGGCAAGATGATGGGTGTCGGCTGTGTTGATGAAAGGGCGGTAAAATGTTTCTACCGGATAACATCAATTTAAAAGAGGTGAGGCGGTGGCGGGACCTGGGCTTGCTGATGGATGCAAAGAAGTACCTGAGGTAATTCCCGCAGAGCCCGAGTCCACAAGGTTAGCCGGGCCGTCCGAACCAGCGCCTACCCGGCCCAAGACGGTCGGGAATGCGGCCCGCGCCCCGGAAATCGCCACGGATATGCCTTACGGCGGCCCATGGCTTGACAACGCGGTGGGGGGGATTATATTAAATCCTAAAAAGGAGGAGTTAATGAGTCGCAACAGCTCACGCTTTTCACTCCAGAAAAAAGGCAACCTGATCAGGCTGCTGCCGCGCAAATACCCGCCGCCACCACCGGAGTTCGATTTATCGGCCGACTATCGGGACCTTCCCGCATACGGTCAACGGCCGCCGCCGTATATACGCTTAGAGGATTATCGGAAAGCGCACAAGAACAGCTCTATACCATCACCACCGACGCCGCCGGCAAAGTCTTAGAGGCCCACCAGTATTCCAAGGGAACCAAGGATTCCTCCAAAGCGGATATTCATGAGATCGCGGGCAGAATTTTTCGGCTGCCCAAAGCCCAAACCGTCTATTTTGTCCACAACCATCCGGGTTGGTGGCAACAACCCGGTCGCGTACTGGGATAAAATCTCATATAAAAAATCTTGTTTCCTTATTGAAACAATGCTATCAATCTCATCTTAGATATTTTTCCGGACAGACTGTAAACAAAAAATGAGCGAACCAGAGGGCCTGGGTTTCGGTTCCCAAAAAAGAAAAAGACATGGGGCCGAACCACGACCTGCTGAATGCGTCGCTAACGCGCCGCTTCAGAAACCGGCCGTTAAGCCATGAAAACTTGGAGCGTTGCGCTTTTGAGTCAAATCTACATTCCGGTTTCAAGCGCAGAGCAATGGTCGCAGTTCCTCGCTGAGCCCGTCAAGCATTGGCGTCAGGGTTACTCCGCTCGCACGCTCGCCTATTCATGGCAAGAGGCTGAGGGTTTCCCCTCCGAGGTCGGCTCTGTTATGGCGTCCGTCTTCCCCTCGGCAGAGCTTCTATTGGCCTTTCCAGAGCACAAGGTTCCATTGCCCGGCGGTGTCCGCCCATCACAAAACGATATCTGGGTTCTTGCCCGTTCCGAAGGCCGGCTTATTTCCATCGCCGTAGAGGGTAAGGTTGCGGAGCCATTCGGCCCCACGGTTCAGGATTGGCAAGCAGAGCCCAACCCCGGAAAAGCCGAGCAACTTGCATATCTCCTGTCTCTGTTGGGTTTGTCCGAAGTTCCAGGCACCACACGCTATCAGCTCTTGCACCGCACCGCCTCAGCCATAATCGAAGCTCAACGCTTTAACGCAGCCCATGCGGTCATGCTGGTTCATTCGTTCAGCCAGTCCAGAGAGGGGTTCCAGGACTATGCGGCGTTTGTCTCGCTCATGGGCGGTAGCGCAGCAGAAAACATCTTGGTTTCGGTTGGTTTTCGTTCCGGTGTTTCGCTTCATCTTGCATGGGTGATCGGCAATGCTCGCTATTTGTCCAAGTAAATCGCCATAAAGGGTCAGTTCAACAATGGTCATGGACAAATGAATAACTCAATCCGCCATTTGCCATCAGCGAAGATAATGACAAAATTTTTTTAATTTTTCACAAAGAATGCAAGCTCGACTAACATCTTACCACGCCAAATTTTTCGCCCATGCTTTGCTTCGTTCTTCTACGGCGGATGGAATCGAAAAAATTTCCCGATCCCTGTTTGACGCAGCGGTGGATTTAAACCCCCATCAAATCGATGCCGCCTTGTTTGCCCTTAAATCGCCGCTTTCCAAGGGAGTCATTCTGGCCGACGAAGTAGGGCTTGGAAAAACCATTGAGGCATCCATCGTTCTTTGTCAATACTGGGCGGAACGAAAACGGCGCTTGCTTATCGTCTGCCCGGCATCCATCCGCAAGCAATGGAATCTTGAACTTTTAGATAAATTCAACATTCCATCTGTGATTATTGACCAGCGTTTTTTCAACGAAGTAATGGCAAATGGCCATCCCAATCCTTTTGAACAGGATAGGGTTATCATCTGTTCTTATCAATTTCTCCATAAACATAGAGACTTGGGAAGGCTGGTCAAATGGAACCTGGCTATCATAGACGAGGCCCACAAATTGCGAAACGCCTACCGCCCATCCAATGTGCTGGGGCAATCCGTCAAATGGGCGCTGGAAGACACCAAGAAACTGCTTCTGACCGCAACACCTTTGCAGAATTCCTTGATGGAGCTGTTTGGACTTTGTTTGATCATTGATGATTATATTTTCGGCGACAGCCGAAGTTTTCGCCAGAACTACATCATCGACGACGATCTCGACGGCCTGAAAACCCGTTTAAGCGCCTTCTGCAAGCGCACGCTGCGTAAGCAGGTTCTGGCCTACATTCCTTTTACCAACCGCAAGGCCATTACCATCCGATTCGCCCAAGCGGATAAAGAATACGTCCTTTACCGCGGCATAACCGATTTTCTTCAAAGACCGGAAAGTTACGCCCTTCCGGCAAGCCAGCGATCCCTCATCACATTGGCTATCCGCAAAATTCTTTCATCTTCGTCGTTTGCACTCATCGCCACACTTCAGGCCATCAAAAAACGTCTAGAGCAGATGAGGAACCGCCAACCGGTGAAGGATGATCTGATAGAAGCAATTCTGGATGACCCCAAATCCGCGATTGGCGGGAATTTTTGGTGAAAAATGATTGAAAAACCTC
>DYLE01000122.1 GCA_020722245.1 Desulfonema limicola | reverse complement strand
CTGGACGATCTTGAATCAAAACCTGATGGCCGCCATCAGCGCCGGCGGAAACTGTCTGTTCACCGCCTTTACCTTTGTGCCCGGCATCGCCTATAAGCTCCCCGGCATGAAGATTACCTCATGGATCATCACCAAGATCCTGACCTACAGCTGGTTCATGCTGACCCTGCTGCTCAAGGCGCCCCCGTTTCTGCTCAAGCTGAACCTGCCCATGCTGCCGCATTCCAAACTGATCCGGCTGGCCACCGGCATGAAGATGAATTTCGGCCTGTTTCTTCGGGCCGGGGACCGCGGCTACAACCTGGAGCGGCTGTTTAACCTGAGGGAGGGCATCAAAAAGGACCAGGATTCCCTTGCCAGGCGGTTTACCGACGAACCCCTGGTTCCCGGAAAAAATAAAACCACGGTCCCCCTGGCCAAGATGCTGCCCAAATACTACAAGCTTCGCGGCTGGGATGAAAACGGGGTTCCCACGCCCAAAACCTTAAAAAAGCTGGGGCTTGATTTTAAGGTAGAAGGTAGAAGGTAGAAGACTGAAGGCTGAAGGTAGAAGGCTGAAGGTAGAAGAAAGAAGAAAGAAGGAAGAAGGCTGAAGGAAGAAAAATGTAGGCTAGGCCATTTGAAGAAAGGGGTTGCTTCGCTTTTCCAGGCCGATGGTGGTGCGGGGCCCGTGTCCGGTGCAGACCATGGTTTCATCCCCCAGGGGAAAAAGCTTGGTCCTGATGCTTGAAATCAGGGTGTGAAAATCGCCGCCGGGAAAATCCGTCCGGCCTATGGAGCCGGCAAACAGGGTGTCCCCCACAAACACCACCCCGT
This sequence comes from Desulfonema limicola, assembly GCA_020722245.1. Lineage (GTDB taxonomy): Bacteria > Desulfobacterota > Desulfobacteria > Desulfobacterales > Desulfosalsimonadaceae > DYLE01. Next base: position 6,513 of record DYLE01000122.1, on the reverse strand, counting down.
CGGTGTGAAAAGAAACCCCGCCGGGGGAGTGCCCGGGCGTGTGCAGCACATTCAGGCAAATATCCCCAAAGACGATTCGGTCTCCCTCATCAATATACTTATCCGGCGCCGGCGAGTTCTCAGCAGACAGGCCGAAGGCGGCGGCGGCCTCGGACAGGGATTCCAGCAGGGGCGCATCCAGGCGGTGAATCAGGATATCGGCGCCCGTGACCTCTTTTATCCTTCGGTTTGCGCCGACATGGTCAAAATGCCCGTGGGTGTTTAGAATATACTTTACCGTCAGTTTGGATTTCGCAAGGGACATGAGGATTTTATCGGCCTCGTCCCCCGGATCGATCACCGCGGCGGCGCGGGTCCGCTCGCATCCCACAATAAAACAGTTGGCCATGATCGGCCCCACCGCCAGTTCTATAATAATCAATGGTGTGCTCCAAATCTTTGATGGCTTTGCAGAAAAATAACAGGCTCTTTTAAAATATTCTCACCACAGAGATCACAGAGAAGAAAAATAAAATTTTTTCTCCATATACTCTGTGATCTCTGTGGTTAAATGGTTCATTTTGCGGACTAAAAAAATATAACTTCCTTCCCGTCTGAAATTAATTTTTACGAGACTGTCAATCTTTGCTTTGATTTTTCGCCTGATTGATGATTTCGATGATGCTGCCGATTTTGTTTCTCGGCGTTTCAGCCATGGATTTGAGCTGGTTGTAGGCCGGGTTCGGAAGGTTTTGTTTAAGGTAACCGTCCACGTCGAAGGTCTCCCACCAGCAGTCGAATATCTTCCAGCAGGGAAGGTTGTCTTCACCGCTGATCATGCAGTAGCCAAAGGAAACAACGCTGCCCAGCCTCGGGCAGCGTCGTTCTAAATGATCGATATTCGGCCTTGTCATTTCAGCCGATGAACCCCTTATTTGTGTTTTAAGTGCGTGGGTTTCGGATAACCCGCGCATTCGGCCTCTGCTTTTTCGATTTCCGCCTCGGCCAGCTCGACGTCTTTTATTTTTCCCGCAAAATAGTTGTCATAGGCGGCCATGTCGATGAGACCGTGTCCGCTCCAGTTAAACAGGATCACCTTTTCCTTCCCCTCCTGTTTGGCTTTAAGCGCTTCATCCACCACCGTGGCCAGGGCGTGGTTGGTCTCCGGGGCCGGAATGATCCCTTCGGACCGAGCAGCCAGGACCCCGGCCTTAAAAACCTGCTCCTGCCGGACCGCCTTGGGCTCCATGATGCCTTCGTCGATGAGCTGGCTGACGATGGGCGCCATGCCGTGATACCTCAGGCCGCCGGCATGGATCGGGGGGGGTACAAACGCATGACCCAGGCTGTGCATCGCCAGCAGGGGGGTGTATTTGGCCGTATCCCCGTGGTCATAGACAAACGGGGCCTTGGTCATGGTCGGGCAGGCCGCGGGTTCCACCGGATAAATCGCGACCTGCTTTCCATGGATCTTGTCGTAGACAAAAGGAAGCGCAAGACCTGCGAAATTGCTGCCCCCGCCCGCGCAGCCGATGATGATATCCGGGTATTCGCCGATTTTTTCCATCTGTTTTTTGGCCTCCAGGCCGATGATGGTCTGATGCATCAGCACATGATTGAGGACGCTGCCCAGGGCGTACCGGGTTTGCCCGCTTTCGTCCGTGACCGCCGCTTCAATGGCCTCGCTGATGGCGATCCCCAGGCTGCCCGGGGTGTTCGGATCCTTTTCCAGGGCGGCGCGGCCGGCCCTTGTTTCGGAGGAGGGGCTGGCCACACAGTTGGCCCCCCAGGTGGCCATCATGGATTTGCGGTAGGGCTTCTGGTCAAAGCTGATGCGAACCATGAAGACCTTGCATTCGATGCCGTACTGGGAGCAGGCGAAGGCCAGCGCGCTTCCCCATTGCCCGGCCCCGGTTTCCGTGGTGATCCGTTTGATGCCGAAGACCTTGTTGTAATACGCCTGGGGAACCGCCGTGTTGGGCTTATGGCTTCCGGGAGGGCTGACGCTTTCGTTTTTGTAGTAGATCCGGGCGGGGGTGCCTAAGGCCTTTTCCAGGGAGAGCGCCCTCACCAGGGGGGAAGGCCGCCATATGTTCAAAACGCCGAGAACCTCCTCCGGAATGTCAATCCATCGCTGGGTGCTGACCTCCTGCTCGATGAGGTTCATGGGGAAAACCGGGGCCAGCATCTCCGGCCTTACGGGCTTGCCGTCCGGACCCAGCGGCGGGTTCAGGTTGATGTCGGCCAGGATATTGTACCATTGTCGGGGGATTTCATCTTCTCGTAACAGTATCTTCCGTTGCTCCATGTTTTGCTCCTTGTCATTCGGGTTTTAGTGTGGGCGTGCTTCGATTATTTTCGATGTCCATATCCTGATGCTCGGGAAATCCCGGCAGGTGTTTTTTACAGATGCTGTCAAGAACGCCGTTTATAAATGCGCCGGATTCCTCGGTGCTGTATTTTTTTCCAATATCCACGGCCTCATTGATGGTCACCCTCGGCGGGATATCATTGCAATACAGCAGTTCATAAACCGCCATTCGAATGAGGTTGCGGTCCACGCAGGCCATGCGGCTGATCTTCCAGTTGCTGGATGCCTCCTCGATGATGCGGTCGATGGCCTCCCGGTTTTCCAGCACCCCATTGACCAGCCTGAGGCAGAATGCCACAACCTCAGGGGCCGGCTCCATCATGGCGCACACCTGCTCGATCAGTTTTTCAGAGCCGTTTTCGAGCATGTCGATGCAGAAAAGCGCCTGCATGGCCAGTTCCCTGGATTTCCGGCGGTTTCCCATAAATGCTATTTTTGTTTGTCGATGACCTGCATCAGGTCGGCCATTTCCATGGCCGCCACCGCGGCGTTCCACCCCTTATTTCCGGCCTTGGTGCCGGCCCGTTCGATGGCCTGCTCGATGGTGTCCGCGGTGATGACGCCGAAAATCACAGGCACCCCGGTTTCCAGGCTGACCGCCGCGATCCCCTTGGAGACCTCCGCGCTGATATAGTCGAAATGGGGGGTTGCGCCCCGAATCACCGCTCCGAGGCAGATCACCGCATCCACCTTTTTTTTGAGCGCTATTTTTTTGGCCGCCAGCGGGATTTCAAACGCCCCTGGGACCTTGATGACCTCGATATCCTCGTCCCGGCCCCCGCTTCGCATCAGGGCGTCCATCGCTCCTGAAAGCAGCTTGTCTGAAATAAAGTCGTTGAACCGGCTGACCACCAGCGCAAACCGTTTCCCCTTGGCGTTCAGATTTCCCTCGATGATTTTCGGCATAGGATTTTCCCCTCTCTTGTTTAGGGTTACGGGGTTATGTCGATATTCAAGTAATGCCCCATTTTCAGCCGCTTGCATTCCAGGTACCCCCGGTTGTAAGGGTTCGGCGGGACCTGAATGGGCACCTGCTCCACCACGCTGAGCCCGTATCCTTCAAGGCCGACGATTTTTTTGGGGTTGTTGGTGATCAACCGCATCTTCCGGACCCCCAGGTCCGCCAGGACCTGGGCGCCGATGCCGTAGTCCCTCAAATCCGCCTTGAAACCGAGCTTTTCATTCGCCTCCACCGTATCGTAGCCCTGGTCCTGGAGCACATAGGCCTTCAGCTTGTTCACCAGGCCGATACCGCGGCCCTCCTGCCGGACATACAGCAGCACCCCGCTTCCCTCCTTATCCATCATCTCCATGGACCTGTGAAGCTGCTCCCCGCAGTCGCAGCGGAGCGAGCCGAAGATATCGCCGGTCAGGCATTCTGAATGAACCCGGACCAGGATAGGCTTTTCCGGGTCAATCTCCCCCTTGATCAGGGCGATGTGCTGAAGGTCCTCCACGTCGTTGTTGTAAACGATGACCTTGAAGCTGCCCGCGTGGGCCGTGGGGATCTCGGCCTCCACCGCCCGGTGAACAAAGGATTCGGTCCGCATCCGGTAGGCGATCAGATCCGCGATGGTGCATATCCCGATCCCGTGCTTTTCCGAAAACTTTTCAAGGGCCGGCATGCGCGCCATGGTGCCGTCCTCATCCATGATCTCGCAGATGACCGCCGCCGGGGTCAGGCCGGCAAGCCTGGCCAGGTCCACCGAACCTTCGGTCTGGCCGGAGCGGACAATCACCCCGCCCCTCCTGGCGCGCAGGGGAAACACATGCCCGGGCCGGACCAGGTCGTCCGGCTTGGCGTTTTTGGCGATGGCCGTCTGGATGGTGGTGGCCCGATCCGCCGCGGAAATCCCGGTGGTCACGCCGTGGCGCGCCTCGATGGATACCGTAAACCCGGTTCCGAACCGGGAGGTGTTGTTGTTTACCATCATCGGCAGGTTGAGCTGTTCCACCCGTTCCGGGGTCAGGGCCAGGCAGATCAGGCCCCGGCCGTATTTGGCCATAAAGTTGATCGCCTCCGGGGTGACCGCCTCTGCCGCCAGGGTAAGGTCCCCTTCGTTTTCCCGGTCCTCGTCATCGACTAAGATCACCATTTTGCCGGCTCTGATCTCGGAAATCGCCTGCTCAATGCTTAAAAGCGGCATAATTAGGACTCTCCTCTTTTATTTGAAAATGCGGCCCAAAGCCTGGGCCGCATAGGATTTCACACATGGGGTTTTAAATAAATCCGGTTTTGCTTAAAAACGCCATGTCCAGTTTAGGCCCTGCGTCCTTTTTTAGGGCGCCTTTTCTGTGCTGATTTTCTAAAAATTTTTTTACATATTTCCCGATCACATCGGTTTCGATGTTGACCGGATCCCCCACTTTTTTTAGGCCCAGGGTCGTAACCTGGGCGGTGTGGGGGATGACGCTGACCTCAAAGCAGCTCTTGTCGCAGGCGTTGATGGTCAGGCTGATGCCGTCCACCGCCACAGAGCCCTTGGGGATCATCACATCGGCCAGGCCGGGAGGAATGGAAAAACCGATGATGACGGCGTTTCCCGCCATGGTTTTGCGCACCAGGGTTCCGGTCCCGTCAATATGCCCGGAAACCAGGTGCCCGCCAAGCCGATCCGAGAGCCTCAGGGCCCGCTCGATGTTTACACGTTCACCGTTGTTTGTACCTTTTAAGGTGGTTTTGTCAAGGGTTTCCGGGGAGATGTCCACTTCAAACCGCGACCCGGAGAGGGAGACCACCGTCAGGCAGGCCCCGTTGACGGCGATGCTGTCTCCGATTTTCGTACCCTCCAGAGGAAAATCCGCGGTCACGGCCATGCGCCGCCCTTCACCCATCGGACGGATGCCGCTCACCGTGCCGAGCCCTTCAATAATCCCGGTAAACATGATTGATTCAAACCATTTTCAATCTATGAGTGTTGCGCGATATACCCTTCGATCATCACGTCGTCGTCAAACCGATGAACACAAATGTTTTCAACGGGTATGCACTGATTCATCCATTTGGCCCCTTTTCCCCTGCACAGGGGCGCTCCGTCGTCTCCACCCAGGATTTTAGGGGCGTAAAAAAAATAGACCTTGTCAACGATCCCGTCCTGCAGCGCGGATCCGGCGACCCCGCTTCCCCCTTCGATCAAAAGACTGGTGATCCCCATGTTTCCCAGTAGCGGCATCAGGCGCTTCAGGTCGATGCGGCCTTTCTTAAGTCCGGCGCGTATCACGCGAATCCCCTTTTTTTCCAGCTGGTTCTGTTTCTCCTGGGGCGCGCTGTTTCCCGTGACGAGGATCGTAGCAGAAGCGGAGCCGGTCTGCAACACCTTCGCGTTTTCGGGAATGGACAGTCCGGTGTCCAGAACAATCCGTATGGGATCCATGCCTTTCCGGTCCTCAAGCCTTGCGGTTAAGGCGGGATCATCCTTTTTAATCGTATCGATCCCCACCATGATCGCGTCGGCCCTGTGCCGGAGTTCATGGACGAATTTCCTTGCGGATTCGCCGGTGACCCATTTTGAGTCGCCGGTCCGCGTGGCGATCCGGCCGTCCAAGGTGGCGGCCAGTTTTAAAGAAACAAACGGCAGTTTGGTCGTGACATACTTGATAAAGACCTCGTTCAACCGCCGCGCCTCTTTTTCGCATACCCCCAAGACCACTTCGATTCCATGATCGAAAAGGCGCTCGGCGCCGCCTCCAACAACATCCGGGTTGGGGTCTTTCATCGCCATCACCACCCGTTTGATCCCCGAGGCGATGATTTTTTCGGTGCAGGGCGGGGTCCGGCCCTGGTGGTTGCAGGGCTCCAGGGTCACATAAAGGGTGCTGCCAAGGGCCAGGGGGCCGGCGTCGTCTAAAGCGAACACCTCCGCATGCGGGCCTCCCGCCACCTGATGCCAGCCCTTTCCGACAATCCTTCCGTCTTTGACCACCACAGCGCCGACCATGGGGTTGGGGGAGGTGTATCCCCTTCCTTTTTCCGCCAGCGCCAGCGCTGTTTTCATGAACCGGGTATCATTCATTTTTTGAAAACAAGAATGATGCATGAGTAAAAAGTCGGCTGTGAGCGAGATTGATGCTTTCTCCCCCGAAAGACTCACGAAGCGAACACTGCTGACTTCCAAGGAACTTATGTTTTCCTGTTTGAAGAATGAGTAAATTAACCACGGAGA
>DYLE01000121.1 GCA_020722245.1 Desulfonema limicola | reverse complement strand
ACAAGCCGGGAAGGCGGTGGCGCTTGGAAAAGCAGCCGATGCTCCCGGTTTTTTTTATTTTTTTTAGATACCCCGAAAACCCGCTCATCCAATAGAAAATGGGGTGTTTTTGGCAAATGTGGAGGTATTTTTTTGATTAAAAATTCAAGATTGAAAAACCAGACGCGGCGTCTTTGCACACCTGTCTGTATAATTGTGGCTGGGGTGTGTTTTGTTCTCAGCACCGCCCGCGTATCGCCGGCCGCCGAAAGAATGATTAAAACCGACAAAGAAAATGACGGGGTTGTCGAGCAGACCGCCTATATTGACGAAAAAGGAAAGCTCATCCGCCTTGAAATCGACGAAAACAGCGATGGTAAACGGGATGTGATTCAACACTATAAGGAGGGGATCTTAACCTGTGTGGAAAAAGATACCGACGGGGATCAAGCGCTTGACCTTCGGGATCAGTTTTCAAACGGCCAGCGCACCCACCAGGAAATCCTCGATGTGAACGGAAAGGTGACCAGTATTATTTATTTTGATGAAAAAGGGAACAAGACGCGGATCACCAAGGATACCACCGGAGACGGGAAGTTTGACACGGAATACAGCTATCAGGAGGGACAGCCTTCATGCCTGAAGCAGGATACGAACGATGACGGTAAAATCGATACCTGGACGAACTATGAGAACGCAAAGCCGTATGTCCAGGTCTACGACGCGGATGGGGACGGCCGGCCGGAGCGGGAGATTTTTTACGATCAAAAAGGCCAGGTGGTGAAAACCCGCCATGATCTGGACAAAGACGGCCGAATGGAGACCCAGAGGGAGTATCGTCACAATAAAATTGCGCAAATCAAGAAGGATGCCGACGGCGACGGTCGGCTTGATGAGGTCATGGATTTTGACAACGGCCAGCCTGCGGTTTGCCAGAACGATTCAAACCTGGACGGAAAATTTGATGTCGAGACCCTCTATCAGAAAGGACGAAAATTCAAGCTTCAACGGGACTCGGATTTCAACGGGAGCTATGAAACCACCCTGTGGTTTGATCGGGAAGAGTGGTCTTGCGTTACGGAAATAGACGCCGACCAGGATCAAAAACCGGAGATCATCCTCTATTACAAGGATGATCTCCTGCGGATGAAGGAGGGGGATGAAGACGCTGACGGCATACCGGATTTTCAGGAATCCTATGACGCCCAGGGACGTCTGGTGAAAAGGGAGGAAAACGACGGCCAGGGCAAGAGGCGCAACATCACCTGGTATTATGACCAATCAGGCACACCGGTTCGAGCGGAAAAAGACGCGGATGGGGACGGCCGGACGGATATCTGGTACATTTATAAGGATGGGCGAGTGGCGTCGACCATGGAGGACTCCAACCATGACGGCAAGCCCGATATCTGGGAGATTTATGATGAAAATGAGACGCTGATTGAGGTGGAAAAGGACTTGAATTTCGACGGCGACCCCGATTTTAAGGAGGATTATTCCGAGGCTCCGCCCGATGGTTTAGCCCCTCAAGAAAACCCTTCAAACGAGGCTTCCGGAGTGAACGGTCCATAGTATGAATCACATACCACTCAAGGAGAGACAAAATGTATGAACTTCTGGCAAAGGGGGGCGTGCTGGTGCCGCCGATTCTATTGTGCTCGGTGCTGGCGCTGGCGATTTTTTTGGAGCGGATCATCCGTTTTGCCCGGATGCGCAGCCGCGGGGCAGGGCTTGCCGCTAAGGTCATTGAGGTGTTGAAGGAAGGAAATGTGCAAAAAGCAAGGGATCTGGCTGAACGCAGCAATTCCCCCATGGGACGGATACTGGCCCGGGCGATTGAGGTCAGGGATCAGGACCGGGAAACCATAGAAACGGTGATTGTTCACGCCACGGATGAGGAGGTTCGGAACCTTTCGTCATACCTTCAAGCCCTTGCCACCATCGGGAACATCGCCCCGCTTCTGGGGCTTCTGGGCACCGTGCTGGGGATGATCAAGGCGTTTATGGTCATCGAGCAGTTAGGCGGGCAGGTGAACGCCTCGGTCCTGGCGGGTGGAATCTGGGAGGCCATGCTGACCACCGCCCTGGGCCTTAGCGTGGCGCTTCCCACCATGGTCGCCCACAGCTACCTGCTCGCCCGGGTGGACAACTATGAAGCCCGGTTGAATGCCGGAGCGGTTACCTTTCTGACGGAACTGATGAAGACCCGGTAAAGGAGTAATAATCGGCATGCTGATACACTGGAAAAAACGCCCACCCTATCAAATCCAGGCGCCCTTGACCTCATTGATCGATATTGTATTCCTGCTGCTGATTTTTTTCCTGCTGACCACCAATTTTATCACCGATCAGGGGATTGACGTCAACCTGCCCCAGGCCCAGGCCTCATCCCCGCAAACCCAGAAGGAGATCACCGTTCATATCGACCAGGCGGGACGGGTGTATTTAAATGAGACCCCGGTCGATTTTAATGATCTCTTTGATCAGCTTCAGGCAAAGATCGGGAATGATCCGGGAAAACGGGTGGTGATCAAAGCCGACCGCTCGATCGCCCTGGATCGGGCGGTACAGGTAATGGACATCGCCAAGGCCGCTGGGGCTGGAAGGCTTTTTCTGGCCACCGAGGGAAAGGATCAATAGGGATTTGAAAAAAAGTCCGGATACCCTAAAAGAGGTCAACTGGCTGTTCTACGGCCTGATCGGCCTTTCCTTGCTGGTTCATGCCGGAATCCTGATTCATTTTTCAAAGGGATGGTTCCCCAGGCCGTCGGAGTGTATCGAGATCAGCATGGAAAACAAAAGCGCGCCGCAATCCAGGGATATCCCCAGGCCGCGACTCCCCCGAGCGGTGACGCATCCCGAGCCGCTGACCGGTATGAATATAAATCAGGGGCTTTCCCTGCCGGATGCGGACCTTCCTCCGCCGCCAGTTTTTGACGCGCCCAACGGAGCAGCCGTGAAGGTGCATGCCTTTTCCCTGCCGGAACCGACGGAAGATGAAAAACCTCTCCCCGCCATGGACTACGCGAAAGGCGCGGAATCCGATCCTCGTAAGGATTATTTCGCCACAGTGCGGTTACGCATAGAGGAAAAAAAAAGATACCCGGAGTCTGCCTTGGGCATGAACCTGGAAGGTCAAACCACGATCGACTTCTTCATCAATCCGGATGGCCGTGCGGATCAGATATCGGTGGTGAAAAGCTCCGGCCATCCCCAGCTGGATCAGGCGGCGCTGGAGGCGGTGCAGAAGTCCTCCCCCTTTCCGAGGCCGCCCGGCAGTGTTTTTAAAAGCGGGGTTCAGGTCAGGATACCGATCACCTTTAAGCTGATTCAAAGATGAGCCCCGGCGCCACCGCCCTTAATCCACCACCTCAAAGGATTGAATGACCACTTCCATTTGTTTGGGCATCTCTTTGGGTGTTTCAGGGACGTTGTATATGACCGCCACATCGGTAAAACTGAATTCGGCCTCTCCTCCGGCGACCAGGTAGTTGATCATCTCCATCTCTTCAGGCGCTCTTTCCCTTTCTGTAACAAGCCATTTCCCCTGGGCGAATCCATTGGAGCAATCCCTGCAGTAGGCGGTCACCACGACCTTTTTTACGTCCACCTCCCCGATGTTTTTCACCTTGCCCCGGGCATCGATGGTATAGGCGTAATCATTCAGTTTGCGGATGGCGAATTCATGCTCGCTCACCACAACCTTGGCCTCTTTCGGCTTGCTGCAGGAATACAAGGCCGACGCGGCCATCATTATCAAGCTGAAGAACAAAACAGGTTTCAGAGTGCGTTTCATCTCCCCCTCCTTAAAAAATGAAAAACAGTTTCGAGTTTTGATAATTGACCGGTGTCCCGAATCAGAGCTTACGTCAAACTCAAAAATTTAAAAACCGCCTAATGGTTCAAGGGCTAAAACATGGCAAGCCCTGGCTGGGGGCTTTAACCGACGGCCTGGCTGCCTTCCCTTGATTTTAAATAGGCTTCGATCCGGTCCATTCCCGCCTCGATGTTTTTCATCGAATTGGCATAGGAGAACCTGAGATACCCTTCTCCGTTTTTTCCAAAGTCAATCCCCGGCGTGACCCCCACATGGGCGTTTTCAAGGATGTCAAAGGCTAAGCGGTATGAATCCGGGTTGATGTGTCTGGCGTTTGCAAACACATAAAACGCGCCGGTGGGCTCCACGGTGATGCCAAACCCCATTTTTTTGAGGCGGGAGATCATGTATTTGCGCCGCTGATTATAGGTATTTCGCATTTTTTCAACGTCCGGGCCGGCGTATTTTAATGCGGCGACCCCGGCCATCTGCACCACGGCGTTGGCGGATATAAAAAAATTCTGCTGGACCTTCTGCATGGGGCGGATAAACGGCCTGGGCGCAATCACGTATCCGAGCCTGAAGCCGGTCATGGCGTAGAGCTTTGAAAATCCGTTAAAGACCATGCCCCTGTCGGTGTATTCCAGTATGGAATGCGCCTTTCCCTCATAGACCAGGCCGTGATAAATCTCATCCGAGATGACATACGGCCCCAGGCCGGCGATCTGCTTCATTCGTTCCTCAGAGAGCAGGTTTCCGGTGGGGTTGGACGGAGAGTTGATCAGAATCCCTTTTGTCCGGCCGGTGATTTTTTCCTTGATGGATTCCGGCCGGTACTGGAACCCGTCCTTTTCATAGACCGGAACGGTGACCGGCTTTGCCTGCAAAAATTTAATAAAATTGGCGTAACAGGAATAGTGGGGATCCGAGAGGATGACCTCGTCGCCTTCATCCAGAAGGGCTGAGAACAGGATCAGCATGGCCGGCGAGGTGCCGGAGGTGATGATGATCTGCTCCGGATCAAGCAGGACGGCGTATGTTTTTTGATAATGCTCGCAGATGGCCTCCCTGAGTTCAATCATGCCCAGGCTGTGGGTATAATGGGTATAGCCGTTTTTTAAAGCCTTTTGTGCCGCTTCCTTGATGCATGGGGGGGTATCAAAATCAGGTTCCCCCACCTCCAGGTGGATCACATCGATGCCGCTGCGTTCCATCTCATGGGCCTTTTCCAGGACATCCATGACGATAAAAGAGGTCATCTCCTGTGCGCGTTTTGAAATCATCGGTTCATCATGCATTGGCATTTAACCTTTACCCGTCATAGGGAAGATGCGTCTGTATCAAGTCTCGAATTGCGAAAACCTTAAGTCCCTTGAAACTTCTATGAAGCCGTACCCTGATACATTTCGTCGATTTTAGGCCTGTGCCTTTCCAATATGATCCTGCGTTTCATCTTCTGCGTGGGCGTGAGTTCGCCGGTTTCCTCGCTGAAGGGCTGTGAAAGAAGACAATATTTTTTAATCTGTTCATACCGCGCCAGATTCTGGTTGATGGCTTCCACCTGCTCATCAAAAAACTGAAGGATTTCAGGCTTGCGGACCAGGTCGGCCCTGTCGCTAAATGAAATCCCCTTTTCAGCGGCCATTTTTTCAAGAAGTTCAAAATTCGGAACAATCAGGGCGGTGATGTAGTTGCGGCCGTCCCCGATGACGCAGGCCTGTTCGACATACATATTGAGGTTGAGCGCCATCTCGATGGGTTGCGGCGCGATGTTCTTTCCCCCTGACGTGACGATGAGCTCCTTTTTGCGGTCGGTGATCTTGAGAAACCCTTCCGCGTCGATCTCCCCGATATCCCCGGTCTTGAAAAAGCCGTCCGGGGTGAACACCTCCTCGGTTTTTTCCTTCTGTTTAAAATACCCGGTCTCCCGGGAAAACACCTGAGGTCCTTTTACCAGCACCTCGCCGTCTTCGGCGATTTTAATCTGGGTATCCTTGCAGGGGCGGCCGACAAATCCGGGTTTAATGATGAATCGGGGGGAAATTTTTTTTGACACCACCATCATCTTGAGCGTCCCTTTCAGGGTGCTAAACGGGCTTTTGCCGCTTCCCTGCATGATCACCATGGTGTCCACGAGCCAGTCCATGGCCTTTTTGTTGATCCAGTTGTCCGGCAGGGGTTCCGTGAACACCGGCGCGTTGGAGGTGATGGCGGAGGTGGTCTCGGTGAGGCCATACCCTTCGGTGATGGTGATGTTCATGCTGCGGAAAAATTTCGTGACATCCCGGGGAAGGGGCGCCCCGCCGCTTGCCGCCACCACCAGACGGTCAAAACCGACGATTTTCCGAATCTTGTCATACACCGCGCGGTTGGCTACGGCGAACTTCAGACCAAGGACCGGCGGCAAGGGTTCCCCGGCGATCATGTAATCCGAGGCCGCGTCCCCGACCTTCATGGCCCAGTCAAACCACTTTTTTTCAGACCCGGTGAGCTTTTGCGCATGAAGCTTTACGCCCTCGTAGACCTTTTCGTAAAGCCGGGGAACGGAAAACAGCATATTCGGGCGGACATCCAGCAGGTCCTTTTGAATGGTTTTCATGCTTTCGGAAAAATTGATGATTCCTCCAAACGCCACCTGCAGATGATAATCCGCGGTCCTTCCCAGGACGTGGCAGAGGGGAAGAAAGCACAGGCTTTCCAGCCGTATGCCCCTTTCCAGGATCTTCTGCGGAAGCGGGGTGCTGATCAGGGCCTCGGTCTGGGCCCTGAAATTTGCTTGGCTGATCACGACCCCTTTGGGGTTTCCGGTGGTCCCGGAGGTGTAAATAATGGCGGCGGTATCGTTTGCGCCAAGCTGCTTGCGTTGTTGTGTGAACTGCGCTTTGGCCGAAGAGGAAGCCGCCCCTTTTTTAATCAGGGTGTTAAAATCAATGACCCGGCTGTTTGAGACATCCGCCGCCGGGGCAAGGCATACGATAAACTCAAGGGAGGGAACCTCCGGCATGACCCGAAGCGCCTGTTCCAAAAGGGATCGATCTCCGGTGATCAGTGCTTTTGCCTCGCAGTCGTTTAAAATAAACGACAGCTGCCGGTCCGTGCTGGTGGGATAGATCGGAACCCCAACGGCTCCGGCCCCCTGAATCGCCTGATCAGCGATCACCCAGCGGGGTTGATTATGGGAAAACAGGCCGATCCGGTCGCCCTTTTGAATTCCCCTCTCGATCAGCCCGGCGCCCAGGCCCTGGGCCTGATCAGCGGCCTCGCGCCAGGTGGTTTCCGTCCATTCGGAGCAGGGAAGGCCGTCCTTTATCTTCGCGCGCATGAACGCATCGTCGGCGAATGTTTCCGCCTGCCTGAAAAAAAGCCCGGACTGGGTGTTCTCCTGCTGGTAAGCAAAAGCCATAGCGATCTCCTTTACTTTTTAAGTTTTTCCAGGGCTGATGATTTTTTAAAGGATTGTTGCTGTTTTTCAATTAACTTTCAACCATTTTGTGGCGTTTAGGCGTCCCTTCCAAGGAACTTAGATTTTCCGGTTTGAAGAATGAACAAATGAACCACAGAGAGCACAAAGCACACAGA
>DYLE01000120.1 GCA_020722245.1 Desulfonema limicola | reverse complement strand
GAGCCGAAGAACTCTGACCTGGCCCATAGGACCAGGTTTTAAATTTGAAATAAATTGAAGAGCCGTCTAATTATCAGCTCAATGCGGTGATGTCAATATGTGCATGATCAACCCTCACGCCCTCTGACATGGATATTCGAAAATGGCGATCTATGTTTTAGTCGTTGACGACGACGAGGCGATACGGAATTCTATTCAGGAGTTTCTGACCATCTGTGACTATACGGCCTTCGCCTTCCCAAGCGCCGAGGAGGCCATCGATTTTCTAAAAAACCATCATGTAGATGTCATCCTCACCGATATTCGACTGAACGGAATGAATGGCCTTGAGCTGACCCAGTATATAAAAGACAACTACGATTCGGACATCATCGTCATGACCGGATATGCCGCTGATTATTCCTATGAAGAGGCCATTAACCGGGGGGCGGACGATTTTGTGTTTAAGCCGGTTAAATTCGAGGAACTGAACCTCCGTCTGAAGCGGGTGCTCAAAAAAAGGGAACTCACCCGGGAAAGCACCCGAATGATTGAAAAGCTCAAAAAACTGGCCATCACCGACGACCTCACCAAGCTTTACAACAGCAGATATTTTTACCAGCAGATTGAAAGCGAGATGAACCGGAGTCAGCGCTATGGACGCCCCCTTTCGTTGCTGCTCATCGACGTCGACCGGTTTAAATACTTCAACGATACCTACGGCCACCTGGAGGGAAACCGGGTTCTTTTCGAGATCGCCAAACGCATCACCTCCTGTTTAAGGACGATGGATACCGCCTACCGGTTCGGCGGGGAAGAATTCACGGTGATCCTTCCGGAAACCACCTGCGAGGCGGCGTTGATCGTCGCCCGGAGGATCAATCAGGCCGTCAAAAAAGATTTCAATCATATCTCAGACCCTCGAAAAATCACTGTAAGCATCGGCGTGAGCGAATACCTTTCCGGCGAAACCATCACCGACTTCGTCAAGCGGACCGACAAGGCCATGTACCTGGCCAAGGAAAGCGGCCGGGACCATGTCTCCAGCCTGACCGTGTAGCCGGCTCCTTTTCAAAACCCTTCACCAGTCCCGGGATCCTGTCATGTGTCTTCGATCTGAACCTTGAGAAAGAGATCCCCTCTTTGGCTGTCCGACGTCAGCCGGCCCAGGCCTTTTAACCGCAGCAGAGCGCCATCCCGAGTGTTGGAAGGAACAAAAACGTTATAAAAGCGGTTGTAAAACCCCCATGGGATGTTGATCATTTTTTTGGTTCCTGCTGCGGCCTCGTATGGAGTGATGCGGATCACCCCATACAGATGGGCTTCTTCCGCCGGGCCGACCGGACGAATGACCTGCAGGCGGTCCGTTTTTTTCTTTTTCACGGTCACGTGGCCGAGCCCTTCCGCGACCCAAGCCTCAGGAAGGAGGTTCAGCAGCCTGATGCATGCCATCCCGAAAACAAACCCGCCGATATGCGCCCACCAGGCGATTCCCCCTCCGACCGTATCGCCGACCATCGCATGGAGCACCTGAATCATAAACCACAGCCCGAGGAAAAAAACCGCCGGCATTTCAACCAACCAGGGAAAGATAAATACCGGGATCAGGGTCAATATCCTTGCGCCCGGATACAAGGCCAGGTACGCGCCCATAACGCCCGCGATGGCGCCGCTGGCACCGATGGTGGGCACCGTGGAATGAAGGTTCAAGGCCAGATGAAGAAGCCCGGACGCCAGGCCCGCGGACAGGTAAAAAATAAAATAGTAAAAAGACCCCAGCCGATCCTCCACGTTATCGCCAAAAATGTATAAAAACCAGATATTGCCGAGAAGATGCCAGAACCCGCCGTGCAGGAACATGAAGGAAACCAGGGGAAAGAGCTGCTGGCCGAAGCTGAAGTAGGAGGCGATCTGAGGATCAAAGTAACGGGCAGGCACCAGTCCATAGGTGTAGACAAAGGCTTCCATCCCTCTTCCCTGTGAGATCTGAATCAGATACACAAGGATATTGACCCCGATCAGGGTGTAGTTGACAAGAGGGTAGCCTTTGGAAGGTATGGTATCGCGAAGCGGAATCATAAAACCTGCAGGAAATACGACCTGGGGGTTATTTCAAGGGGGCGGCCGGACTATCGAATGTCCCTTCGATCGTCATGCTGATATCCACAAAAACCGCCGCATGGATCAGGGCGCCGACGGAAATGATATCCACGCCGGTATCCGCGATCATGGCCAGGTTGTCGAGATTCACCCTTCCGGAAACCTCCACAAGCGCCCGCCGGTTGATGATTGAAACGGCCGTTTTAATTTCATCCAGGCTCATGTTGTCAAGCATGATGATATCCGCGCCCGCCGCAACGGCCTCCTCGACCTCCTTCAGGGTTGAGGTTTCCACCTCAATCTTCATCAGATGAGAAACCTGTTGCCGAATCCGGCTGACAGCGGGCAGGATTCCGCCGAAGGCCGCAATGTGATTGTCTTTGATCAGCACCCCGTCGTATAACCCCATGCGATGGTTATGGGCGCCGCCGACTCGAACGGCATACTTTTCAAGAGTCCGCCAGCCGGGGATTGTTTTTCGGGTATCCACCAGACGGACATTTCGGCCGTTGATCTTGTTTACATAACGCCTGACATGGGTGGCGATTCCGGACATCCGTTGAAGAAAATTCAGGGCCGTGCGCTCCGCCATCAGCAGCACGTTCATCGGAGCGACCACCTCGGCGACGCCCCCTTTGGGATAAACCACATCCCCATCCTTAAGATCGGATAAAAACTGAGCGCAGGGGTCCAGCTTTGAAAACACCCGCTGGGCCACTTCCATTCCGGCCAGAACGATCTCCTCCTTGGCGATGATCCTCCCCTTCCCTTTGGCTTCTCCTTTGGGAAGGCATCGGGTGGTCACATCCCCGGCCCCGATATCCTCGCTGAGGGCCAGATCAATGAGATGGTCGACGCCGCCGTGCATGATGCCTGTGTTTAAAAATGGCATAATTCACTCGGTGCGGTATGCCCTGATTTTAGTTAGGCTGGCCGTTAACTTATCTTTTTTCTCCACCCCGGCCTGGTGCTGGAGCCTTGTTTTTTTAATGATCTGCTCGGGCGCCTTGTTCATAAAATCCGGGTTGGATAGTTTTTGTGAAAACTTTGCGATCTCCAGATCAAGCTTTTCAATCTCCCTTTCCAGCCGCAGGGCCTCCTGGGCAAAATCGATAACCCCTTTCAGGAGAACCGATACCACCGCCTGTCCGGCGATGGCTGTACCGGAAGCCCTGGGCTTCTCCCCGGCGCCCTCGACCCGCAAGGAATCCAGCCTGGCCAGGTTGATGATAAAATCCCGGTTCTGTTCCACAATTCGCCGGGTATTCGCATCCTCGGACTGAACATGCACGGCAAGCGGCAGGGAAGGCGCGATATTCATCTCGCTGCGCACATTTCGAATCCCGTTGATCACCCCCATGATCAATTCCATCTCCGCTTCCGCTGCTGTATCCGCAGGGATTGACCCATAATCGGAATTATCGGAAGGGAACACGGCCTTCATGATGGATCCCTCGGTGCCGGGAAGCTTATGCCAGATCTCTTCGGTCACAAAGGGGATAAATGGGTGAAGCAGGACAAGGGTATCGCGAAGAACCCGCCACAGCACCCCCAGTGCCGTTTTTTTCACGGATTCCCCCTTCTTGCCGTAAAGGGCCGGTTTTATCAATTCAAGGTACCAGTCGCAGAACTCATGCCAGACAAACCGGTAGACCTCTGCTGCGGCGTCATTGAAGCGGTAGGTATCCAGGGCGCTGGCGACAGCTTCAGTGACGGTTCTCAGCCTGGAGAGGATCCACCGGTCCGGCAAAGAAAGGGCGTCCGGGCTGGCCAGAGGACAAGGCTCGGAGAGATGCATCAGGGAAAAACGGGCGGCGTTCCAGAGTTTGTTGATAAAATTCCGGTACCCCTCAATCCGCTTTTCAGACAGCTTGATGTCCCTTCCCTGGGCGGCAAACGCCGCCAGGGTGAACCTCAATGCGTCGGTGCCGTATTTTTTGATGACATCCCGGGGATCGATCACGTTGCCGGATGATTTGCTCATTTTTATTCCGCTTTCATCCCGCACCAGGGCGTGAACATAGACATCATGAAACGGCACCTCGTCCATGAAGTGCAGCCCCATCATCATCATTCGAGCGACCCAGAAAAAAAGGATGTCAAACCCGGTGACCAGCACCGAGGTCGGATAAAACTGTTTGAGCAATGGGGTCTGGTCCGGCCACCCCATGGTGGAAAACGGCCAGAGGGCGGAGCTGAACCAGGTGTCCAGCACATCCGGATCCTGAATCAGGTGATCGGCCTTGCAAAAGGGACAGGCTGAAGGCCGCTCCATGGCGACGATAACCTGATTGCAGGACGAGCAGGTCCAGGCCGGAATGGGATGGCCCCACCAGATCTGGCGCGAGATGCACCAGTCGCGGATATTTGCCATCCACTTGTCATAATCGTTTTTCCATTTCTCGGGGATGATCCGGGTCCTTCCGGTGCTGACGGCGGATATGGCCTTTTCGGCAAGCGGGCCGGTCCGAACAAACCACTGCTTTGACAGGTTGGGTTCCACCACGGTGGCGCATCGGTAGCAGTGTCCCACGCTGTGGCGGTAGTCCTCGATTTTTTCCAGCAGGCCTTCGGCCTTAAGGTCCGCGACCACGGCCTCCCGGCATTTAAACCGGTCAAGCCCCGCGTATTTGCCGGCTTCCTGGGTCATTCGAGCATCATCCCCGATCACCTTAAGGCTTGGAAGTTGATGCAGCTGCCCGATTTCAAAATCATTGGGGTCATGGGCTGGCGTGACTTTCAGGGCGCCCGTGCCGAACGCCACATCCACATACCGTTCTCCGATGACCGGAAGCGTCCTTCCGACCAGCGGCAGGATCAATTGTTTTCCAATCATCCCTTTATAGCGATCATCCTCGGGATGTACCGCCACAGCGGTGTCCCCCAGCATGGTTTCCGGACGGGTGGTGGCGACCACAAGCCCGCGGCCTCCATCGGCCAGCGGATACCGGATATGATAGAGACGGCCGATCTGTTCCTCGTATTCCACCTCCAGGTCCGCCAGGGCGGTCATGCAGCGCGGGCACCAGTTGATGATATAATTTCCCTTATAAATTAACCCCTCTTCATAAAGCTGAACAAAGACCTTTCGAACCGCCCGGGACAGACCCTCATCCATGGTAAACCGCTCCCGCTGCCAGTCGCAGGATGCGCCGATGGTTTTGAGCTGGTTGATGATGGCGTCGCCGTATTTCCGACGCCATTCCCACACCGCCTCGACAAATTTTTCACGGCCCAGCTGATGGCGGTTGATCCCCTTTGCCGCAAGGTTTTTTTCCACGACGTTCTGGGTGGCGATTCCGGCATGATCCGTGCCCGGCATCCATAACACGTTGTCTCCTCGAAGCCGCCGATATCGGCACAGGATATCCTGAAGCGTGATGTTAAGGGAATGCCCCATGTGCAGAACCCCGGTGACATTGGGCGGAGGGATCACGATGGAATAGGGTTTGTGCGTGTTTTCCTTCTCCAAGGCTGAAAACAGGTGGTTTTCCTCCCAGTACCGGTACCACCGCTGTTCCACGCCATGCGGCTCATACCCCTTATCAAGCATCGTATCCATCGTTATGTCCCTTTGTATTGCTGCCGAAGCGTTAAATGAAAAAAATGGGGATTAACCTGCTTAACCCCCATTTTAAACCCTGATCTGAAGTTTTTAGGACCTCTTTGCCGGCCGGCTGATCCGTCAATCCTTTCCGGCCGCAAGACGCTCCCTGAGGCTGCGTATCTCGTTGGAGAGGTTTAACACCTCGGCGTAAATCTTGTCAATCCTGTCGGCGATCCTTTTTTTGATGATGCGATCAATCGCTTCCTCCAGCCGGGTTGCAGACAGCTCGAACAACCCCCCGGTGTCCTCCCGAAGCCCGGCGGCGGTTATATCCTCGGGCACTGCCTCTTCATACGTCACGTCTTCTTCAGTCCCGAAATAGGTGTCGAGTTCCTCAGTGATCTGGTCATCGATATCGGGGCCCCCGGCTTTGGATGCCGCGGCCGGCGCTTTCGTCCCCGAATCCTCTGCATCCGCAAGCAGTTCTTCCTGTTCAGACCTCAGGGCCGTTGCACCGGCTTCCACTTCAGAGAGATCAAGAACGGCCTCTTCCGCATCGGTACTCTCCCGGGTTGCGCCGGTGATCCCGCTCAGGGATTTATCGATAACCTCTTCGGTCAGCTCGATGATCGTGTCGTCTTCAGGGCCGATGCCGATGGCGATATCAGATAATTCGATGATGCCTGAATCTTCGCTGGCATGGGTCTCAGCCGGGCCTTCTTCAAGACCCCCCTTCTCCTGATCGTTTTTATCCTGGTCTTGATCTTGCGCCATCTTCATCATCCCTTCCCGGACCACACAACCTGTCCGGATATAGATAATTACCAAAATATTTCATTGTTTGCGTATCATACCGCCCCTGAAGTGTCAAGAAAAACTCGAAAGGACATCGGATATAAAAAGGGTTTACAGGATGCCGCCGAAAAGATAGATTAATTTGCTGCAAAATTTTAACAGGTAAACGGTGAAAGCAGTGAGAAGGTTTTTTATTGCTCATGAAGAAACCCATAAACCCTCTCCGAGGATTTGCGGACAGGAGGCCCGGCATATCAAACGGGTGCTGCGGTTACAGCCTGGAGACCGGGTTCTTCTGGTGGACGGATCCGGGTACGAATATGAGGCCGCGCTTGAGGATCTTTCCAATGATCATGTGAGTGTCGCCATTCTTCGCAGGTACCTGGCAAAAGCAGAATCGCCGCTAAAGATTACGGTGGCCCAGGGATTTCTAAAAGAAAAAAAAATGGATGTTCTGGTCAGGCACCTCACCGAACTGGGCATCTCAAAATGGCGGGCTGTTTTTACCGAGCATGCCCTTCCCCGACCCGATGAAAAAAGACTGGCCGAACGGCTGAAAAGATGGAACACGATCGCCAGGGAGGCGATCAAACAATGCAACAGGGCGCTGCCTCCTGAGATTTTGCCGCCGCTCGCGCTTCAGGACGCGGTTTATGCCGAAAAGGATGCGGACCTGAAACTCATATTCTGGGAGAAGGAGTCCGCCCTCCTTCATCACTGTCTTGATCCTCACACGAAGCGGCCGTCCAAGGTTTTTATCCTTCTCGGACCGGAGGGAGGGTTCAGCGAGGCGGAGATCAGCCTTGCAAAATCCGCCGGGTTTATCAGTGCATCCCTCGGCCCCCGCATTTTAAGGGCGGAAACCGCCGCGATCTCGGCATGCGCCCTGATTCAATACCTGTATGGAGATATGGGGCAAAAAACTCTTGACAGGGAATAGAGGATTTTCATATGAGAACGGGTAATTTTCGCCGAGGTAGCTCAGTCGGTAGAGCAGGGGACTGAAAATCCCTGTGTCGGTGGTTCGATTCCGCCCCTCGG
>DYLE01000119.1 GCA_020722245.1 Desulfonema limicola | reverse complement strand
CCCGCCGAGGTGGTGATGGTCTTGACGCCCATCTCGATGGCGATCTCGATGGCCTCAAAAGCATTAGGCCGGTAAACCGGAACATTGATCCCCACCGGCCTGTCCGTGAGCGAAAACGCAAGCCTCAGCTCGTCCCGAAGCTGATCGCCGGTGAGCCCGGAGGCGGCGATCTGACCGAACCCTCCGGCATTGGAGACCGCCGCGGCCATCTCCCCAAGGGTGATCTGCCGCATGGGCCCCAAGATGATGGGATAGCGGGTTCCCAGAAGTTTTGCGACCGGGCCGCCCCACCCCGTGTCATGATTCAAACCCGACATGATACACCTTTAAAAAAATCCTCTAGGTTTACGTTCAAAAAATTCGCCGGCTTAAAGCAACCCCAATGGTTTTAGCGATGAGATATAAGACGGGACAGGCGAGGGTGTCAAGCCGTAAAAAGCTGTTTATCCCGCTTTGCGGTATTTTTAAAGGTAGAAGGCCGAAGGTGAAAGGGTGGTGTTTCTCTATAAGCTTTGTTCTCTCTGTGGTTAATTTGTTTATTCTTCAAACCGGAAAATATAAATTCCTTGGAAGCCGTCGTTTATCCTGCGATTTAAAAGAAATCTGGCGGAGTCTCAACAGGGATGCTATAAAAAAGGTGTTGACCACAAAGCATCATTTCATGGCCCATTTAACATAACAGGTCTTTTATCAATAATGGGAATCGCCACCGATATCGTCATCATCATCGTCGCGGCCCTGATCGGCGGGGTTGTCGCCAAATGGTTCAAGCAGCCCCTGATCCTGGGGTATATCCTTGCGGGAATCCTGGTGGGCCCTTACAGCGGCGGGATTACCGTCTCGGAGATTCACGAAATCGAGCGCCTGGCCGAGATCGGGGTCGCCCTTCTGCTTTTCGCCCTGGGTCTTGAATTCTCCTTTAAAGAGCTCAAACCGGTCCGCAGCATCGCCCTGATCGGAACCCCCATCCAGATCCTGCTCACCATCGCCTACGGGCTGGCGATCGGCAGATGGATAGGGTGGGGGTGGGCGGCCTCCCTCTGGTTCGGCGCGCTGATTTCCGTCTCCAGCACCATGGTGGTTTTAAAAACCATCATGAATGAAGGCCGCATGGGCACCCTGTCCAGCCGGGTCATGATCGGCATGCTGATCGTTCAGGATCTGGCCATCATCCCCATGATGATCTTTCTGCCCCAGTTCAGCAACCCCAAGGCCGGGCTTCCGGTGCTGGGAATCGCCCTGCTCAAGGCCGCGGCCTTTCTGGGCGTGATGATCATCATGGGGACCCGGCTTCTCCCCCGCCTGATGCGCTACATCGCCACCTGGAACTCCCGGGAGCTGTTTCTGCTGACCATCACGGCCGTGGGGCTGGGGATCGGATACACCACCTATCTCGTGGGGCTTTCCTTTGCCTTCGGCGCCTTTGTGACCGGGCTGGTGCTCAGCGAATCCGATTACGGGCATCAGGCGCTCAGCGAGATCATTCCCCTGCGGGACCTTTTCGGTCTGCTGTTTTTTGTATCCGTGGGGATGCTGCTTAATCCCGTCTGTCTGCTCTCGCACTTGGGCCAGGTCATCAGCCTTGTTGCGCTCGTGGCCGTGGGCAAAGGGGTCATCTTTGCGGGACTGAGCCGGCTGTTCGGATACGTCAACGTCATTCCGCTGGCCCTGGGTCTGGGACTTTTTCAGGTGGGGGAGTTCTCCTTTGTTCTGGCCCGGGTGGGCCTCAGCACCGAATCCATCAGCAACGAATTGTACAACATGATCCTCAACACCGTCGTGTTGACCATGATCCTGACCCCGTTTGTCTCCAGGCTCACCACGCCGCTGTACGCCTTGAGAAAGCGCTGGCACCGGCATGAACCGGTCCAGACGATCAACCTGCCCAAGGAAGGCTTAAAAGACCACCTGGTGATCGCGGGCGGCGGTCGGGTCGGGCTTTTTGTCGCCGGG
Source organism: Desulfonema limicola (assembly GCA_020722245.1). GTDB lineage: Bacteria > Desulfobacterota > Desulfobacteria > Desulfobacterales > Desulfosalsimonadaceae > DYLE01. The sequence goes on along the minus strand of DYLE01000119.1, from coordinate 5,515 downwards.
CTGATCCGCCGGCTGGATCTCCAATTCGTAATCATCGAGATGGATTCCCGCCAGTTTGAAAAGGTCAAAAAAAACGGCATGCCCGTCATCTACGGAGACGCCACCCACCCCGTTCTTCTGGAAGCCGCTCGAATCCGGGACGCAAAAATGCTTCTGATCACGGTCCCGGCCACCATCATCGCCCAGGCCATCCTGCGGGAGGCCCACCACATCCAGCCGGGCCTGCATGTGGTGGCCCGGGCCGAGGGAATCGAGCAGATGGAGGCGCTGCATCAAAAAGGGGTGTATGAGGTGGTTCAGCCAGAGGCTGAGGCGGGTCTTGAAATCACCCGGCAGGCGCTTCTGCACTTAAACGTGCCGGCGATGAAAATCATCGCCATCGCCGACGCGGTGCGCCGGGAGCAGTACGCTTCCCTTTATCGAATGCAGGAAAACGGGCCGGTTGCCTGCCAGCTTCAAAAGGCGAACATGATGCTCGACATCCTCTGGGTGCCGGTTTCTTCCGGCAGCGCCATGATCGGGAAAACGATCCGGGAGCTGGAGATCCGGAAAAAAACAGGGGTTTCCCTGGTAGCGGTGTATCATGCAGGGATGATGATTCCCAACCCCGGGGCGGATTATCAATTCGCCGAAAACGACATGGCGGCCGTGATGGCCACCCCCGAGCAGCTGGAACGCTTTAAAAAAACCTTCAACATCGATTTAGAGTGCCTCTGACGGGCTTTCCAAAAAGTTGTTTATCCGCCAGGTGGTTTGTTTGCAGTAAGTAACTTATTAATTTTTTATAATATTTTTAAGAGAGGGAAAGAAGGCTGAAGGTAGAAGGCTGAAGGTGAAAGGTTGGCGTTTTTCTCCGTGGGCTTTGTGCTCTCGAGGGTTCATTTGTTAATTCTTCAAACCGAAAATCTAAGTTCCTTGGAAGTCCGCAAAGGACGGGGTTCGGCTTTTTTTAGGAGACCTGTTTAAACAGGGAGTTCAAATCGTTGCTGGAAAAAGTCCCGGGCTCGGGTTCCGACTGATACATCTTCCAGCTTTCGGCAAAAGCAGCTTCAACCAACCGGTTCTCCACGTATTTTCTTGCGCGCTGCTTTATCTTCGCCAGAAGCTATGGAAGAACTGGTTTTCATAAGAGAATTCGAGTATTTTCAGCATTGGCGGGTAATGCCGCTTGATCTCCGGGTATTCGGGGAGTTCAAAGCAGCCAATGGGATCAAAGTTCCGATCTCCCTCTGCGTCCAGATGCGGAACCCAGGTGATCAGAGAGAGGGTTCTACCGGTTTTTCTGGCAACCTCCTTCTGCATGCAAGGATCAGGGCCACACCGTTGGTCTCATACAGGGTGTCCGTGAAAACAGTCATGCGGGTCGCCTGCTGGAATGGCTGCGGCTTTTTATCCAAAAACCGCCTTGGCGAGGCTTCGGCAAAGGCGCGGTCCTTAGTGAACAGGCGAAAGGACATGAAACACGGCAAAAAGTGGCGGCATTCGGAACAACGGTATGCATGCGAGCGATAGTTAAGACGAATGGTCATCGGACCCGGCAGCCAGGTTCTTTTTCAACGGCAGAGGGTTTTTAAGCACAATCCCGTGCTTGTCCGCCAGGTCCTCCATGCCCCTGGCTGTTATGGATTATAGAATGGATTCGAAAACCTTACTCTGATGAGCATCCACGAACCGTTGATCTCAAAGCCGGTAATCCGCAGCATCTTTTCAAGGTAGTCCAGGCTAAGCCTGTGGTTCAGGTCAAACAGAAGATGGGCCGGCACGTGAAATATTCTCTCTTGGTTCAGGTAGACCACCAGGTCATAGACATTTTTTCGCAGGTTCTGGATCTCCATGAACCAGCCCATGGAACTTGCAGTTGTTTTCAGGAAAATAGGAGGGGACCTCCTGCTGATGAAGGTATCTGGCAGATGGGCGATTTCCAGATACCCGTTGATGGGGTTGTGATCTGTGATGGTCCCTGGTCCTTACCCCCGGCTCTGGCGCTTTCATAGAGCTTCTGCTTCCGGGTCAAGCTCTCCGGACATCCGATCTTCTATAAAATCCATTGGGACGGCCCCATGGAGGATCTTGAATGCACATGCAGATCTCCTTTCATGCCCAAAGGGTTCATTTAATTTCTTCCTTCATTACTAAAATGGTTATCGGGTCTGTGTCCTTAAGGCCTGTTAACCCAAAAAAATAACCTCCTTCTGATTGAAGGAATCAATGTCCTTTGGATAAATGGTGAGCGTATATTTTGTTACGAATTCATGACTCAAGAAGAGATTTAGGGGCAAACCAAGGCGATACAAGCCCTTTTTTGTTTGAATAATTCAATGATTTCGAATAAATAAACTCATGATGAGGGTTGACGGCGCCGGTTGAGTGTTTATCTCATGCCTGAATCGGCAAAAAAATCCATTACCAGGACCCGGCGGCTATATTTTCGCTTGCCCCGGTTGTAAAAAATAATATTGACATGCCATTTTTTCTATGGCTAGAATGCCCGCCTTATGCGGGCATAGCATTATTGAAGGACAAAATGCCTGAGAAAAAAAGTTTATGAAAAAGAAAAAAATCAAAAACGCTTCCCTTGTTCTCACCTAGAGGCATACCCAGCCCATCTATTCGTTCTCGTTGTTCCATTTAATTAATTAAAAATAAATTATTTCAAAAAGTTATAAAGCCTTTCGATAAGGCAGTGTGGTTTAAGATATGAAAAAAAAGCAGCTGATCATCAATACCGCTGTAGGTCTTGTTTTTGCCGTTCTCACCTTTGGCTTTTGGGCGATCACCAACCAGCCTTCTGCGGAGCCGCCTTGGCCGCCCTCGGTAGTCGGCATGTCGTTTTCACCCCTTCGCATGAATCATGATCCGGCAATGGACATCTACCCGACCTTAAAGGAGATGGAAGAGGATTGTGCTTTGATTGAAGGCCAGGTCCATTCTATCAGGACATACGGCGTGGGCGGCACATTGGGCGCGATTCCGGCTTTGGCGAAAAAACACCGTATGACCGTAACACTCGGCGCATGGCTCACAAAGGACCCGCTGGGGAACGAGGCCGAGATTAAACGGCTCATCTCCGTCTGCAAGGCGCACAAGGACACGATCAAACGGGTGATCATCGGAAACGAAACAATCCTCAGAGGCGAGCTCACCGCGGAAGAGGTTTCAGAATCCATCGATCAAGTCCGAGCTGAAATTAAAATCCCCGTCAGCACCGGTGAGCCCTGGCATGTGTGGCTGGCGAATCCTCAACTGGTGGATCATGCCGATTTCATCGCCGCCCACTTTCTCCCCTACTGGGAAGGCATCGATCTGGACCATGCCATTGATCATGTGGAAAAATGCTACAAACTCCTCCAAAACAGGTTTCCAGGCCTTCCCATCCTCATGGCGGAGGTAGGCTGGCCGAGCAACGGCCGGACCCGCAAAAGCGCCGTTGCTTCAGAGGCCAATGAGGCCATCTTCCTTCGACGGTTTTTGGCGAAGGCGGACGTCGAAAAGTATGACTACTACCTGATGGAGGCGTTTGATCAGCCGTGGAAAACGGAATCAGAAGGATCGGTCGGCGCTTACTGGGGCGTCTTTGATGTTTTCAGAAACCAGAAGTTCGCCTTTACGGAGCCCATCGTCCGGGTACCCCAGTGGCGGTTTCTGGCCGGGGGTTCCATTGTGATCGCCTTTCTAACCTTTTTGGTGCTGCTTTTTGACAGCCCCACCACCAAAAACCGAGGCAAGAGTTTTCTGGCGGCCATGGCCCATGGATTCGGCATCAGCCTGATATGGATCGGGTATGATTACATCAATCAGTATTTAACCCTGACGGCGGTGATTGTGGGGATTGTGCTTGCGCTGGGCTTTCTCGGCATCAATCTGGTTCTGCTCACCGAAGCCCATGAGTGGGTGGAAACCTCATGGGTCAACAAACGCCGCAGACTTTTCACGCATGCCGACCAAACCCTCGAAGGTAAGCCTCATCGCCTGCCCAAGGTATCCATCCATGTTCCGGCGCACAATGAACCCCCGGAAATGCTCAGGGCTACGTTGAACAGTCTCTCTCATCTCGACTATCCGGATTTCGAAGTCCTGCTCATCGACAACAACACCCATGACCCCGCCGTCTGGCAACCGGTCTCGGACCACTGCCAAGCCCTGGGAGACCGCTTCCGCTTCTTCCATGTGGATCCATTAAAAGGGTATAAGGCGGGTGCGCTCAACTTCGCCCTGGACCACATGGCGGAGGACGCTGAGATCGTGGCTGTCATCGACAGCGACTACCAGGTGAAATCCTCATGGCTGAAGGATCTCATTCCCCTTTTCGAGAACCCCAAAATCGGTTTTGTCCAGGCTCCCCAGGATTACCGGGACGGAAACGAGGGTTTCTTTAAATCCATGTGTTACTCCGAATACAAGGGCTTTTTCCACATCGGCATGGTGACCCGAAACGACCGCAACGCCATCATTGAGCACGGCACCATGACCATGATCCGGGCCTCGGTCATGAAAGAGATCGGAGGCTGGGCCGAATGGTGCATCACAGAGGATGCCGAGTTGGGCCTGCGCATCATGGAGCATGGGTATGAAGGGGCCTATGTCAAGGAAAGCTTTGGAAAAGGCTTGATCCCGGACACCTTTATTGATTATAAAAAGCAGCGCTACCGGTGGGCGTATGGGGCGATCCAGATCCTCAAACATCATAAAAAAGCGCTGTTTTCGAATAAAATGACCCGGCTCTCCATCGGCCAGCGTTACCATTTCCTGGCGGGCTGGCTTCCCTGGGTTGCGGACGGCCTGAACCTGTTTTACACCTTCGCCGCCATCGTTTGGTCCCTGCTGATCATAATCGATCCCCTGCATGTGGATCCACCGCTGGCGGTTTTCATGCTTCCGCCGATCGTTCTGTTCTGCTTCAAAATTATCAAGCTGGCCTACCTGTACCGCACGCAGATCAAAACCACGCGCCTGCAAACCCTGGCCGCGGCCCTGGCCGGGCTGGCCTTGTCCCATACCATCGCCAAAGCGGTTTTATCGGGTTTATTCAGTTCGAATAAACCCTTTTTCAGAACGCCGAAATGTGAAAACCGGCCGGCGCTGATCAAGGCGTTGGCCGCATCCCTGGAAGAGGCGGGGATCACTTTAGCTCTCTGGATGGTTTCCGCCGGCGTCATCCTGTGCCAGGGGACGGAAATCCCCACCACTGTGCTATGGGCAATCGCTCTGGTTATCCAATCTTTGCCCTACGCCGCCGCGGTGGTCGTCTCTTTAACCAACGCTATGCCGGCGCCGCCTGCAAAAAAACCGGCCGGCGCCCGCTGGGCACGTTCCCATTGCATAGGAATTACTATTCGAGTATAATCAGGTTGTCCTGTAGTGAGGAATATAGGCTTTTAATTAAACCCCAAACCAAAAAAAAGGAGAAGAAAAATGAAGACCCAGAATGAATTGATGAAGGTGTTTGTGTTGGTATTGAGCGTTGTTTTTTTATCTGCCTTCAGCGCCTGCAGCAAGCAGAAACCCAAGACCGGTC
>DYLE01000118.1 GCA_020722245.1 Desulfonema limicola | reverse complement strand
TATCGACCGGGACACCCTGATGATCACACCGGACACGGTGGCGCCCTGTCTGAACAGCCGCACCCGCCTGATCATTCCGGTCCATTTCGCCGGAGCGCCGGCCGAGCTGAACCCCCTGCGGGAGCAGGCTGCGGCCCATCATGTCCGCCTGATTGAAGACGCGGCCCACGCCCTGGGCACCATATACAGGGACGAAAAAATCGGCAGCCGGGGCACGGCGATCTTTTCCTTTCACCCCATCAAAAACATCACCACCGGCGAAGGCGGCATGATAGGCTCAGACGACGCGGAACTGATGGATGCGGTCCGCCGGTTGAAATTCCACGGTCTGGGGGTGGACGCCTATGACCGGAACACCCAGGGCCGGTCTCCCCAGGCTGAGGTTCAGGAGCCGGGGTATAAATACAACCTGCCGGACATCCTGGCGGCCCTGGGGGTTGTTCAGTTAAAAAAAATCGAGAGGTTCAACCGCAGGCGTGCGGAACTGGCCCGCCTGTACCTGGAGCGCTTAAGCGGCGTGGATGAACTGCTTCCGCTGTCTGTGCCCGAAAAAGGGAGCAAACACGCCTGGCATCTTTTCGTGGTTCGCCTGGATACCCATAAAATCAAATTGAGCCGGGACGCGTTCATGGAGGAGATGAAAAACCGAAACATCGGCACCGGACTCCATTTCCGGGCGGTCCACCTGCAGAAATTTTACCGGGAAACCATGGGGTTCCGGTACGGCATGCTCCCCAACACGGAATGGAATTCGGACAGGATCTGCTCCCTGCCCCTGTTTCCGGGGATGACCGAAGAAGATGTGCAGGATGTGGTGGACGCCATCAAGGACATCCTTAAAAAAAATAAAAAATGAAAATCCTGAAGCGTCAAACGATGATAAAACCGTAAAAAATCAAAACGATCATGGAAAAAAACAATATGATATCGCTTGTGATTCCGGTGTATAACGAGAAGGCCGCTCTTGAGGAGCTGATTCAGCGGTGTCTGACCGTATGCCGCGGCCTGGGCCATCCCTTTGAGGTGATTCTCGTCGATGACGGAAGCCGGGACAGCTCTGCGCAAATCATTGAACGATCAGCCCTGGACAATCCGGAGCTGATCGGGGTTTTTTTAAACCGGAACTACGGACAGCATGCAGCGGTCATGGCCGGTTTTGAAACCTCGCGGGGGGAAATTGTCATCACCCTGGATGCCGACCTGCAAAACCCGCCCGAGGAAATCCCCAGGCTGATCGCCGAAATCAATAAAGGCTACGACGTGGTGGGCAGCGTTCGGCAGAACAGGAAAGACTCTGTTTTCAGAAAATTTTCGTCCTTTTTGATTAACTGGTCCGTGCAAAAAGCCACCGGAATCATGATGCACGACTACGGGTGCATGCTGCGCGCCTACCGCCGGCCCATCATTGACGCGGTCTTAAGCTGCCCGGAGCGGAGCACGTTTATCCCGATCCTGGCCAACAGCTTCGCCCGCACCACCACGGAGATACCCGTCAGCCACGATGAGCGCCGAAACGGTCATTCCAGGTACAGCCTTTACAAGCTGATCTCCTTGCAATTTGACCTTTTGACCTGCATGACCACGTTTCCCCTTCGGCTGCTGAGCATTCTGGGGGGGCTTGCCTTTCTTACAGGAACCGGCTTCGGTATTTTTCTTCTGATCATGCGCCTGGTATTCGGCGCATCCTGGGCCGCGCAAGGCGTGTTCACGCTTTTTGCCGTGCTGTTCAGCTTTATCGGCATCCAGTTTCTGGCTTTCGGCCTGTTAGGGGAGTACCTCGGGCGAATCTACAACGATGTTCGCGCGAGGCCGAAATACTACATTCAAAAAATCGTCAAAAACAGCAAAAGAGAGGAAACAAATGAAAGCAGTGGTTTTTGCCTATCATAACATCGGCTGCGAAGGGCTTCGGGCGCTTTTACGGCATGGATTTGATATTGCCGCGGTGTTTACCCATGCAGACAACCCGGCTGAGGCCGTCTGGTTTGACTCGGTGGCGGAACTGGCGGCTGAAAGAAAAATACCGGTATTCGCGCCCGAGGATGTCAACCATTCCCTGTGGGTGAATAAGATCCGCTCCCTTGCGCCGGAGATCATCTTCTCGTTTTATTACCGGCGGATGCTCTCGCCGGAGATCCTCGGCATTCCGCCCCGGGGCGCTCTGAACCTGCACGGATCGCTGTTGCCGGCCTATCGCGGGAGGTGTCCGGTGAACTGGGTTCTCATAAACGGCGAAAAGGAGACCGGCGTCACCCTCCATTACATGACCGAAGCGCCTGATGACGGCGACATTGTAGGCCAAAAAAAGGTGGGGATCGCCCCGGAAGACACGGCGTTTACCCTGCATCAGAAGCTCACGACCGCCGCCGCCGAACTGCTGGACAAAACCCTGCCCCTTCTCAAATCCGGACAAGCGCCCCGCACCCCCCAGGATGCCTCCAAGTCCTCATACTTCGGCGGACGGCGGCCCAAAGACGGGGAGATCAACTGGAACCAGTCCGCCGAGGCGGTGTGCAACCTGGTAAGAGCCGTGACCAAACCTTATCCGGGCGCTTTTTCCTATGCCGGGAGCCGAAAGGTTCTGTTCTGGCGGTTGACCGGCATTCCTCTTGCCAAAAAAAACGCTTTGCCGGGGAGCATCCTGTCCACCTGTCCTTTAACCATCGCCTGCGGCAGCGGCGCGGTTCAGGTGGATCGCGGCCAGGCGGAATCCGGGGTCGAGGTCACCGGCGAACAACTCGCCGAAGACCTTCACCTGACCGAAGGCATGAGATTCGGGCCCTGCGCAAGCGCCGCGCTTGAACAAAAAAGAAAAAAACAGGTGCTGATACTCGGGATTAACGGCTTTATCGGAAACGCCTTAACCGAAAGGCTGCTGGCCGGCGGCAATTACGAGGTGCATGGAATGGACATCCACTCGGACAGCATCGGCCGGTTTATCGGAAAACCGGGGTTTACCTTTCACGAAGGGGACATCGCCATACACCGGGAATGGATCGAGTATCACATCAAAAAATGCGACATCATCCTTCCCCTGGTGGCCATCGCCACCCCGGCGGAATACACCCGCAATCCCCTGGCTGTTTTTGAACTGGATTTTGAAGAAAACCTCCGGATCGTTCGTTACTGCGCCAAATATAATAAGCGCATAGTATTCCCCTCCACCTCCGAGGTATACGGCATGTGCGGGGACGAGGGCTTTGATGAGGAAACATCGAACCTGATATTGGGCCCGATCAACAAACAACGCTGGATCTATTCCTGCAGCAAGCAGCTCCTCGACCGGGTGATCTACGCCTACGGGCAGACCAAGGGATTGCAATTCACCCTGTTTCGGCCCTTTAACTGGATCGGACCGCGGCTTGACAGCCTCTCATCGGCGCGGATCGGAAGCTCCCGGGCCATCACCCAGTTGATCTTAAACCTGGTGGAGGGTACGCCCATTCAATTGGTGGACGGCGGCGCTCAAAAACGGTGTTTTACCGACATCTCCGACGGCGTGGAGTGCCTTTACCGGATTATTGAAAACCCAAACGGGCGGTGCGACGGCCGGATCATCAATATCGGCAATCCCGACAACGAGGCCAGCATCAAGGAATTGGCCCAAATGCTGGTGGAGGCCTTTGACCGCCACCCGCTTCGCAGCTACTTTCCGCCTTTTGCGGGCATGCATGAGATGGAGAGCCAAACCTTCTACGGCGCAGGCTATCAGGATGTTCTGCATCGAAAGCCCAAAATCGAAAACGCTCGGCGTTTATTGGGCTGGAAGCCGGTCGTGCCCCTGCAGGAGTCCGTTGAACAAACCCTTGACTTTTTTCTTCGGCAGACCATGGGTGAACTGGCCGAAAAAAATGAGAGTATGAATAAATTGGATGCATCCGTAAAAAGTCGACTGTGAGCGAGATTGAGGCTTTCAGGGAAATAAGGGGTTTGCGTTGCATGCGTTAAAAATTGCAAGCTGTTTGAGGCGCCTGCGCCGAGTTCTTGCAATTTCGCATTCAATGCGAACCGCGCCCCGAAAGACTCACGAAGCGAACAGTTCGGACTTCCAGGGAACTTAGGTTTTTCAAATTCGAAAAATGAAGGAGTTAACCACAGAGATCCCAGAGGACACCGAAAAAAATTTTTTCATTTATTTTCTCTGTGCCCTCTGTGGTAAAAATATTTAAAAAAAATCCCTAAGTTACTTACTGTAAAAATACCGCATAGCGGGATAGATAGCTTTTTACTATTCCATCAAATTTGACTACCTGCCAAAAATATCCCTGAAGGAAAGCGATTATGAAGCTTGGTCTCAGAGTCGATGTTGATACCTATCGAGGGACAAGAATCGGCGTTCCCCATCTTCAAAAAATTTTGGATGACCATGGCCTTGCCGCGTCCTTCTTTTTTTCCGTGGGACCGGATAACATGGGGCGCCATGTGTGGCGGCTTTTGAGGCCGGCCTTTTTCAAAAAAATGTTTCGGTCCAACGCGCCGGGGCTTTACGGCTGGGACATCCTTCTGCGGGGGACGTTCTGGCCCGGCCCGGTCATCGGGAAAAAGGCAGGGGAGATAATCCGCGCGGTGGCGGCCGAAGGCCATGAAACAGGACTTCATGCCTGGGACCACCACCGCTGGCAGCGGCATATCCTTCGCATGAACGAAAGACAGATCCATCAGGAGATAGCCGTCGGCTATCATATGCTGGAGAAGATCACCGGCGAACCGCCGGTCTGTTCCGCCGCTCCCGGATGGGTGTGCAACGATTCTGTTTTAAAACAAAAGGAACTGTTTTCCTTTATCTACAACAGCGACTGCCGGGGAAGCTATATTTTCTATCCCGTGGTGGAGGGCCACCCCCTTTCCTGCCCCCAGATTCCGGTGACCCTCCCCACCTATGATGAAATCATCGGCAGAAACCGAATCACCAGGCAAAACTACAATGACCATCTTTTTTCGCTGATCAAACCCGGCAAGCTCAACGTGCTGACTGTTCACGCCGAGGTGGAAGGAATTACCTGCCGGCATATGTTTGATGCGTTTCTTACTCAATGCGAAAAACGGGGGATATCCGTTATACCTCTGGGCCTTCTTTTAAAAGACCAGAATCAGATCCCCGAGGCCGCCGTTTGCATGAAAGAAATCCCCGGCCGGGATGGACTTCTTGCCTATCAGGAAGGCAAACAGCAGAAATAGCGCCAATTGTATTTTAAAATAAAAACAGCGATGATGCACCAAATCTATTGACAGAAGGGGTGTGCGGAAGGTATATGCTCCAAAAACTTACACTCAAACAAGCGGGGACACATGCGTAGAAGCCTTCTCTTGATGTGTTTTTGGTTGGCGGTTGCCACATGGCCGGGTTCAGCTGTTGCGGCTGACACGGAGACTGAAAAATCCATGGCCGCACGCAAGTGGGCGGTGACGGTCTATGGGGGCATCGGCACGGATGGCGGGATTGCGGATATTCCCAGCCTGCGCGCTGACTTCAACCATGCTTATATGCTGGACGTGGCATGCAGCCGCGAACTGACGCGATGGTGGAAGGACCGAATGGCGCTTGAAGCCGAAGGGCAGGTCGCCAAGCACTTCAACTACCAGCACCACCTTGAAGGCAACCTGTTGCTTTTGGCGCGCTGGCTGAGGTTTCCCTGGAACCATCGCGTCCGCACCAGTTTTGCGGTTGGCGAGGGGGTTTCCTATGCCAGCTCCATTCCCACCATCGAAAAGGATCGATCGCCCGAAGATACCTCAAGGTTTCTCAACTACATGGTTTATGAACTGGAACTCGCTCCGCCAAAGCAGGTTCACTGGAGTTTTATCGCCCGCATCCATCACCGCTCCGGGGTGGGCGGACTTTATGGAGGCGTCGTACGGGGATCCAACATCCTCGGAGCCGGCGTGAAATATCGGTTTTAGATTGCCTCAAAAACCCCATGAGCTTTTGATGCGCCCCCCGCAACGGCTATCCGGCCGACAGCCGAGACGCTCCCCCATCGATGTTTAATCCTGACGTCATTTCCATCGCCCATTGAATCAACAGCTCGATCAGGGGAAAACTTCGCATATACCTGACCCTGCGCGTCCTATTCAAAAAAAACAAGACTTCTCCATATAGAAGAAAGATAAATGAAGCCTGCTTCAGCCCGATCTTATATCGCTTGGCTCCTTTAAAGGCAGCAAGTGAATAAATTTATGCTGGGTCCTGTGCAGGGGGTAGCGGGAAAGGGCCTTGACGCTCACCCATCGATGTTCCGCCGGCCCGTTCAGCTTCACCCTGCCGGATTCGTATCTGCAGATAAATACATCGGCAAAAATTTTAAAATGGGTATAGGCGTGATAAATCCGGGTCAGACGAGCGGACACCTCAACCTTCAGGTTGACCGTTTCAAGAACCGTCCGCCTACAGGCAGCTTCAGGGGACTCCTGGGGCGAGACCCTTCCGCCCGGAAACTCCCACAGCCCGCCCAGCAGCCCATTGTCCGGCCGCCGGACGATCAGCACCCGCCGGTTTTTGAAGATCACCCCCACCGCCAGATGAAATTGAGGAACAGCCCGCCGGGAAAACCGCTTCGGATAGGCATTTACAGCCTGGGCTCGCCGGGCCTTGCAGCGGTCCTTCAGGGGGCAGGCATCGCAGTCCGGATTCTTGGGTTTGCAGACCAGGGCGCCCAGTTCCATGAGCGCCTGGTTGAAACCGCCGGGGTCCTTTGAATCCAGAAGCCTTGCGGCCGTCGATTTGAAAATCCGGTAGGACGAGGATGAATTGACCGGCAGGTCGATTTCAAACAGACGCGAGAGCACCCGTTTGACATTGCCGTCCACCACCGGCGAAGGTTCTTGAAAGGCGATGCTCAGCACGGCTGAAGCGATATAATCCCCCACACCGGGAAGCGCATTAAACGCCGCCCACTGGTTTGGGACTTCGCCGCCGTGCTTTTCCACCACCCATTTTGCCGCGTGATGCAGGTTCCTTGCCCGGGCATAGTATCCCAATCCCTCCCAGAGCTTGAGCACCTCTTGAAGCTCGGCCTCAGCCAGGCATTGCAGGGTCGGAAACCGCTTGATAAATCGTTGATAATAGGGAATCACCGTATCCACCTGGGTCTGCTGCAGCATGACCTCCGAAACCCATATGCGATACGGGTCGCATGTCGCCCGCCAGGGAAGGTCCCGACGGTTTTTCCGGTACCAGGTCTTTAATCGCCTGCGAAGGGCGGAAATGTCCTGGGGACAGATCCGGTCCTCGTTAAAAGCAATAAGTCTTTCCCGGGTTTTGCGGCTCATACAAATTCTTGATCCTGGAATATCTGGCGGCAATTGGGAGCAGATGGCCTCATCACGTATCGTCCCTCCGTCTTCCCCCTTCCCCCTTTTCTCCCGGTGGTGGACCTATTTAAAACAATCGATAGGTTACTTACAACAGCAAAGAGAGAGGGACGGTCATGAATGTGCGGCCGGGCAAGGTCGTGTAATCCAGCGGGTGTGAA
>DYLE01000117.1 GCA_020722245.1 Desulfonema limicola | reverse complement strand
AATGAAAAATCCAAATTTAAAGAAGGCTTGACAAGGCCCGTTTCATAGCAGCTCACTTTAAACTTCACACTTTACAAAGCGTCTTTTCCCTTTTCCCCTGTGCGCACGCGGACGGCTTCGTCGATGGGAAGGATAAAAATCTTTCCGTCCCCGATTTTGCCCGTAAACGCGGCCTGGCGAATGGTCTCGACCACCTTTTCAGCCTGGTTGGCCTCGACCACGATTTCAATCTTGATTTTCGGAATGAAATCCACCGCATATTCGGCGCCGCGGTAGATCTCCGTATGCCCCTTCTGGCGGCCGTACCCCTTCACCTCCACAACGGTCATTCCGTGAATCCCGATATCGTTTAACGCCTCTTTGACATCATCCAGCTTAAACGGCTTGATGATCGCCTCAATTTTTTTCATTTTCCCACCTCTTGCTCACGATAAAAATAGTCGATCCTGATCCGCCTTTGACCGGTTTTCATCGGCAAAATTAATAACTGAATCTACCACAGGCCCTGCGGAGAATCAAACCGCTTTATCCGGCCTCATTTCCGCAACCCGCCTGGTTTGACAACCCGGTTTAAGCCAGGTAGAAATTCCAGATCTGTTTGACCCTTTCCCGCAGCCCGGCGAACCGGTTTGCGGGGAGGACAGCGGGTTTTTCCTGAAGGGCGAGGCGGTGGGTGTAGTAGCGGAAAACCAGGTAGGCCTGTTTGAGGGTATGGGCGGTCCAGTCATCGATAATCCCCGACAGGGCCAGGGTGTGAAGCTGGCGCACCACGTCCGTCCATCGGGTCAGGGCAGGGTTCTGGTTCGCGTTTTTTAAGATTAAAAACTGAACCAGAAACTCGATGTCGATGATCCCGCCTGAATCCTGTTTTAAGTCAAACCCCCCGGACCCGGCCCTTCCCTGCTCCCTTCGCATCCGCTTTCGCATGCCGACGACCTCTTCCTTGAGGGTTGCCTCGTTTCGAGCCAGAGATAAGACCCTTTCCCGGATTCTTAGAAAACGATCCCCCACCGAAGCATCCCCGCTGACCGGTCGGGCCTTGATAATGGCCTGGTGTTCCCAGGTCCAGGCCTTGTCCATCTGGTATTCCTCAAACCCATCGACCGGGCTGACCAGAATACCGGCGTTGCCGCTGGGCCGCAGGCGCATGTCGGTTTCATAGAGCTTGCCGGTCTGGGTCATCATGGTTAAAAAATGGATGATCCGCTGCCCCAGCCGCATGTAAAACTGGGCGTTGTCGATGGGCGGCATGCGGCCCCCGGCGGTGAGCCGGTTCTCGCCGGCGTACAGGAACACCAGGTCAAGGTCGGACCCGTAGCCAAGCTCGATCCCGCCCAGCTTGCCGTAGGCGATCACCGCAAACCCTTTCTCGCCAGGGCTGAGGCCCAGGGGCTTCCCATACCGCTCCACCAGTTGATCCCAGGACAGCTCCAGGGTCTGGTCCAAAATAGTCTCCGCCAGATACGTCAACCGGTCGGAAACCTTCATCAGCGGCAGCACTCCCCCCACATCCGCCGCGACGATTTTAAACAGATGCACCTGCTTGAACACCCGCAGGCTGTCCATGCGGGCCTCAAGGTTTGAGGGGGGGATCCGCTTCAAGCGTTCGCTAAGATCCTTTTTGAGTTCTTCCTTGTTCAAGGGCGAATAGAGATCCCGGGGGTCCAGCAGCTCATCGAGCAGAAGCGGATGCCTGGACAGATAGGAAATGATCCATGGGCTGGCGTCCGCAAATTTGATCAGATGGGCCAGGGCGCCCGAATTTTCCATGAGCAGGGCCAGGTAGCAGGAGCGGCGGTGCGTGGATTTGACGATCTCCAGCACCCGTTTTAAGACCTCCGTGGGGCTGCCGGATGAAACCGAGGCCTCCAGTATTTTCGGCACCAGCCGGTCGATCCGCTTACGGGCCTCCTCGCCGGTATCGGCCGAGCGTCTCACCTCCAGAAAATCCTTCAGCACCGCCAGGACCTCGGCGGGATGGGCAAAACCGGCCGCCTCAAGCAGTTGAAGGTTTTTTTGCGCATTGGACAGGTCCTGCCACACCGCCTGGCTCCATCCCTTCCGGTCGTTTTCCTTACCGTTTGAACCATCCCCGGCCAGCAGTTCATCAAAATGGGAATGCACCCGGCGCATATGATCCTGCAAGGCCTCGGCAAACCGCTCCCAGTCCTTAAAGCCCATGGACAGCGCCAGGCCGGACCGGTCCAGGGGGTCTTTGGGCAGGGTGTGGGTCTGAAGGTCATCGGCCATCTGAAGGCGGTTTTCCACATTCCTCAGGAAAACATAGGCCTGAGCAAGACCGAGGCCGACCGGGTCCGGAATGCACCGGTCCCGGACCAGCAGGCTTAAAACCCGCTGAATCCCCCTTTCCTGGTAATCCGGATTGATCCCGCCGCGAATCAGCTGAAACACCTGGCCGAAAAACTCGATCTCCCGAATCCCGCCGGGCCCCATCTTGATGTTTTCCGCCATTCCCTTGCGGACAACCTCCCTTTCTATCTTCCGTTTCATCCCCCGCAGGGATTCAAAGCTTCCGTAGTCGAGGTAGCGGCGGTAGACAAAGGGTTGCAGCCGGTGGATCAGCGCCTCGCCGGCGGCTTTGTCGCCGGCGACGATTCTGGCCTTGATCAGGGCGTAGCGCTCCCACTCCCGGCCCTGAAGCTGGTAGTAGGACTCCATCTCATCAAAGCTCATCACGATCGGGCCGGCGTCGCCCAATGGCCGCAGCCTTGTATCCACCCGAAACACGATGCCTTCGGGCAGGGGCTTTCCCAGCACCTCGATCAAACGCCGGCAGAGGGCTGAAAAAAATTCCGCGTTGGAGATGGAGGGTTCAGCGCCCCGGGTCAGGCCGGGTTCCGAATAGGCGAACATCAGGTCAATATCGGAGGAGAAGTTGAGCTCCCGGCCGCCCAGCTTGCCGAGGCCGATCACCACAAGGGACTGGGGATTGCCGGTCTTTCCCTCGGGCGTGCCGTGTTCGCGGCAGAGCCATAAATACAGCCGAGAAAGGGCAAATTCAATGCAGGCGTCGGCGAATGCAGAAAGGTCGTTTATGGTTTCGGAAAGCTCCGCCCATCCGGCCAGGTCCCGAAACGCGATCCGTGTCATTTCACGGGAGCGCACTTCTCTTAAGACCCGGGACAGGTCTCTGGGGGATTCCTCGGTCAGGGGCTGCGCCTCAAGCCTTTTTGTAAACCCTTCATCGTCGTAGGCTTTTAAAAGGTCACCGGTTTTCAGCAGGCCGTGCAGGGTTTCCGGATGCCGGATGCACTGCCTGGCCACAAAATCGCTGAACCCAAACACCCTTTTGGCCGCCGCCACCAGGTCCGCATCGTCCGGCGCTCCCAGGCCGGCCTGTCCGCAGGAGGTCAAAAAAGCCGACCATTTTTCGTCGATTTTCGCCAGGAGTTCTTGGGGAAAATCCTTTTCGGAGATAACCGCTCTTGCTGTCGGCAGATCCTTCATGATGGTTGATAGCCTGTGCGCCCGCTTGATGTGAAACGCCGCCGGAACTTGTTTCCGGGCTGAGGTCTGTCCGGCCCGGCCGGCGATGGTTGTGCTGCATTGGTATTTCGAATCCCATGTTTTTGACAAAAAATCAAACAAAAGCATGGCATAACGAGCAGGGACTCTGGTATATTGACAACATGCTGCTTTTTGGGTATGGATAGAAACTCAAAGTATTGCAAAACCTTCTCAAGGAAACCATATGATCATTGGATTGGATGTGGGAGGAACGCATACGGATGTCGTTCTGGTGGGGGAGAACGGTCTTGAACGACAGGTCAAGGTTTTAACCGACACATCGGCGCTTTTTCAAACCGTACTCACCGGGCTTGAAAAAATCACCGAGAACATCCCTCCCGGCAGGATCACCCATGCCGCTTTAAGCACCACCCTGAGCACCAACGCCATTGTGCAGAACAAGCTGCCGCCCGCCGGAATGATCGTTTCCGGAGGGCCGGGCATCGATCCCGAGGCCTTTCGCACCGGCCCCTACTACTTTCCGGTCTCGGGCTCCATCGATCACAGCGGAAAAGAAATCCAGCCCGTTGATGCCGGAGAGATTGAGGCCATCGCCGCAAAGCTTCAGTCCGATGGGATTCGGCATGTGGGGGTGGTGTCGAAGTTTTCCACCCGGAACCCCGCCCATGAGGTCCGCATCGGGGAGATTTTAGCCCCCCATTTCGACAGGGTGTTTCTTGGACACCGGATTTCAGGCCATCTCAGTTTTCCCCGCCGGATCGACACCACCTTTTTAAATACCTCCATCTACCCGCTGCATAAAAAATTTTTTGAGGCGGTAAAGGAATCCCTCAAACAAAAAGGGATCACCATTCCGATCTACATCCTCAAGGCCGACGGCGGAACCATGGACTTTGACACCTCCATTGATTTCCCCGGCCAGTCCATCCTTTCCGGGCCCTCGGCCAGCGTCATGGGATCGGTCGCCTTTGCGCCGGAAAATGCCGAAACCATCGCCATGGATATCGGCGGCACCACCACGGATATGGCGGTGCTGATCAACGGCACCCCGCTGCTTTCACCGCTGGGGGTGGAGCTCGGAAGGTATAAAACCTTAATCCGCGGATTGAATTCGTATTCCATCGGCATCGGCGGAGACAGCGCCGTGAGAATCAACGGCCGGGTGTTAACCATCGGGCCGGACCGCGAAGGGCCCGCCATGGCCTTCGGCGGGCCGGTTCCCACGCCCACAGACGCCCTTTTTGTCTTAAACCGAATGCAAAACGGCGACCGGCAGCGCGCCGTCCAGGGGATCGAGCCCATCGCCAAGGCCCTCGGCCTTTCCGTTGAAGAAGCGGCGAACACCATCTTTGACCAGGCCTGTCGCGAAATCCTCGCATCCGCCCGGGAAATGATCAACCAGATCAACCGCAAACCGGTGTACACGATCAAGGAGCTTTTAGAAGGATATCAGGTCAAACCCAGTCATATTCTGGTGCTCGGAGGGCCGGCCCCCTATTTTACCAGGCGCCTGGAAGAACTTTCAGGGTATGCCACAGAGAAAGTGCCGGCGTGGTCTGTGGCCAACGCCATCGGCACGGCGCTTTCGCGGACGACCTGCGAGGTCCTGTTGTTTGCGGACACCCAGCGGGGAATCCTGCTGGCCCCCGCCGAATCCCACCAGGAGTCCATCCGCTCGGATTTCACCAAAAAGGATGCGCTTCGCATCGGGTTTGGCCTGCTCAAGAAAAAGGCCGTGGATTCCGGGGCCAGCCCGAATGACCTTGAAATGGACGTTCTGGAGGAGCTGGAATTCAACATGGTCCGGGGGTTTCGCTTGACCGGAAAAAATATTCGGGTCAGGCTTCAGGTCAAGCCGGGATTGATTTGCGGGTATAAAAAAATCATCAGTCAGATTTGCGACCAGTCCGTAAATGAGGTGTGATACAACCGATACCGCTGAGGTTTATTATGCTCAAGGCAAAACATAAAACAGGGCTGGTGTTTTTCCCGGCCTATGACTGGGCCATCAGCGCGACCCATCCCGAAAGGGAGGAACGCCTGCTCTATACCCAGGATCAGGTGCTGGAGGAAGGGCTGCTGGACATCGAGGGGATTATCGAATTCAAGCCCGATCTGATTGAGGTCAAGGATGTGCAGCGGGTTCACTTCTGCGTTCCGGACGAGCTCAGCGTCATGACGAAATCCCATTTCATCAGCGCGGGCGGCGCAAAAACCATCGCCAGGGCGGTGCTTGAAAAAAATATCGAAAGGGGTTTTGCGCTGGTGCGGCCGCCCGGCCATCATGCTATGCGGGTGGTTCACGGCGGAAGGGGGTTCTGCAACGTCAACAACGAAGCCATCATGATTGAATACATGCGAAAGGAATACGGCGTGGACCGGGTGGCCATCGTGGACACCGACTGCCATCACGGCGACGGCAGCCAGGACATCTACTGGCATGATCCCGACACCTTGTACATCTCGCTTCACCAGGACGGGCGGACCCTTTATCCCGGCTCCGGGTTTCCGGATGAGCTGGGCGGCCCCACGGCCGCCGGCGCCACCTTGAACATCCCCTTGCCGCCCTATACCTCCGAGGAGGGATTTTTATTCGTCATCAAGGAGGTGATCCTGCCGGTGCTTGAAGAGTTCAAGCCCGAAATCGTTGTCAACTCGGCGGGCCAGGACAACCATTTTACAGATCCCATCACCAACATGAATTTTTCGGCCCAGGGGTATGCGGACCTGACCCGGATTCTAAAGCCCGACATCGCCGTGCTGGAAGGCGGGTATTCCATCGAGGGGGCGCTTCCCTATGTGAATGTGGGCGTGATCCTGGCCATGGCCGGTATTGACTACACAAAGGTGAAGGAACCGGGGTATGACCATGAAAAGCTTCGCCAGTCCTTACAGATCACCCGGGTCATTGAACAAACCTGCAAGGTCGTCCTGGAGAACTGGCGGAATCGGGAAGAGATCCGGCGGCGGATGCAGGCGGATAAGAAATTTGACGAGCGGCGAAGAAGCATCTTCTATGACACGGACGGGCTGCACGAAACCCAGAACGAGACCCTCAAGATCTGCCACGAGTGCAGCGGTGCGTTGAAAATCGTTTCCCGGTGCGACACCGGAAACAGCATTCTGGCGGTTCATATTCCGAGAAAGGCCTGCAAGACCTGCCGGGAGCTCGGATACAGCTGGTATGAATCCGCGGACCCCAAAAGCAACAACATGATCGCGCTCCAGGACCGGACAACGGACACCTACCAGGTCAGGCAGAAAAAAGACCTCAAGCGGTGAATTTCTTTTGCAGCGGCCGATGGATGAACCCTCTGGCCTGCCTGCCGACGTAATCCGCCACGATCTGACCGCTTCCCAGCAGCTTCCACTTATAGATCACCAGTCCCTCCAGACCCACGGGCCCTCGCGCGTGAATCTTGTTGGTGCTGATCCCCACCTCCGCGCCCAGGCCGTAGCGGAACCCGTCGGAAAACCGGCTGCTGCAGTTTAAAAAAACGTCCGCGGAATCCACATACTCCAAAAACCGCAGGCCCCGCTCCCGGTCTTCGGTCACGATCACGTCCGTATGACCGGAACCGTAATGGTTGATGTGGTCAATGGCCTCAGTTATACCGTCCACCACCTTTATGGACAGGATCAAATCCAGGTACTCTGTGCCCCAGTCCTCCTCCGTGGCCGGCTTAACCTTGATTTGTTTAAGGGTCTTTTCGCAGCCCCGGAGTTCGACCCCCTTGGCCTCAAGGGCTTCTTGAAGTTTAGGTAAAACGCGCTCCGCGATCCCCTGATGCACCAGAACGGTTTCCACCGCGTTGCAGACAGCCACGTACTGGGTTTTGCTGTCCACCACAATCTTAACCGCCATGTCCACATCCGCATCCCGGTCGATATACACATGGCAGATGCCTTCCGCGTGCCCCAGGACCGGAATTCGGGTATGGTCCATGATGTAACGGACAAAGGCGTTGCTGCCCCGGGGGATGACGAGATCGATGACGTCGTCCAGATCGAG
>DYLE01000116.1 GCA_020722245.1 Desulfonema limicola | reverse complement strand
ACCATGGTTGATGCACCCGAGGCCAGCCCGTTTCATATTATCTAAAATGTTACGAAAAGCAAAATCGTTGTGGAAAAGGGCCAAATCATTAAAGTCAGCAAAGACAAGGACGGCATCCTGCACCGTGAAACCCTTACCCGGCATTGGACGGACTGGATTGATTACTGGGCGGTGGATTTCAATTTTGAGAATAAAAAGGAAATCATCCGTGTCAAACGGAGCAAGGGCGCACAAACACGTCTGGATGGAAGTGTTGAGCCAATACAATTAACGCTTGATGATTACGAAGAAGTTTGGACAGGCGACTTTATCTTTGAAAACGAATGGCAATCCTTCCGCACCAAGAAAGACCCCACCCTGGAACCCAAATCGTGTTTCATGAATGCGCCCCTGGCCGGCGCAAGATAGCCGTGAAGGTGGTGGACATCTTCGGCAACGACACCATGACCATTGTTGACATCAATGGGGGAGGTAAGAAGTAATGAAACGAGAGGATATCATCATCAAGATAGTATTGTCGCACTACCCCGCTGTTCAAGGGATTTATCTTTTCGGGTCTTATGGCGATGAAACGATGAGGCCGGACAGCGACATTGATATTGCCCTGCTGTTGCCCCATGAACAGGCGAAAAAAGAGAAAAATTTGATTTTGAGCAGGTGCCGGTTTGACCTTGAAGATGCGTTGCACCACCCGGTTGACCTGCTCAACGCCAGACATGTGTCCACCGTGTTCCAAAAAGAAATCATTTCAGGCGCGCTGATTTATTGCGCGAATCAATACGCTGTGGATGAATTTGAAATGCTGACCATTTCATTTTATCAGAAATTAAATTTGGAGCGCACTGGAATTCTTGAATCCTTTCAAAAAACCGGGAGGGCTTACGCGGTATGAATGATATTGTCATCAATAAAATTCAAAGCATTCAGCGATGCGTTCAACGGGCAAGGGAAGAATATCAGTCCGACCCTGACGGATTTGACGCCAATTATTCCAAGCAGGATGCGGCTGTGCTGAATATTCTCCGCGCCTGTGAACAGGCCATTGACCTTGCCAACCACATCATAAAAGTTCATAAAATGGGCATTCCCTCCTCCAGCGCGGAAAGCTTCGATTTGCTGCGACAAAAATATGTCATTGATAGCGCGTTGTCTGAAAAACTCAAAAAAATGATCCATTTTCGCAACACCATCATTCATCAATATCAAAAAATGGATGTGGAGGTTGTGAAATCGGTCATTCATTCAGACCTTGATGATTTAATTCAATTCGGCGACCGCATCATGGAGTTTATCAATGGCCCTGCATCCTGATTTTCCAGAATCTCCTTATTCTATTTTAGACCCAGCTATCCGCTGGTTTCCTGCAGATGAAGCGCTTCGAGAAACCAGCATGGAAAAACTCATGCCTCCGCTGATGCCGAAACTGCGTAAAAGCGTCAAAGAATGGCGGGATTCCGGTTATGTCGGAGCTTCGGATACCAGTCGGTCCCTGCTCAACTGGTGGTTTAACACCCCGCACCTGTCGCCAAAATCTGGCGGCGCCACGTTTGAGTTTCAGTATTACTTCGCCCAGCAAGAGGCGTTGGAAACCATCATTTATCTTTATGACGTCGTGGGCGTTTTCGATCAATATGATTTAATGCGGTTTGACAGTTCCGGCCTGGTCTCAAGCGGCATGTTTGATGAATCCTGGCGCCGGTTTGTCATTAAAATGGCCACTGAATTATAGTCAATATTATCCTTCAAAATCTGTTAAAAAAATAAGGCATTGCAGGTCGGTATCAGGCGGACAGGAAGCGTCATCGCCAGGAGTGCAGCCTGTCCGGGAAGTTTTTGCCTTTTACAGGTATTCCGAGGTCCGGTCGTTTTTTGAAAAAAATAAGGAATAAGCCGGCGGCGGATTGACAGTTTCCCTGTTTCCGGGTAAAAGTATAACCTGATGTTTTTTGAAAACAAGCCCGGTTTCGGCGCCGGGCCGATCCCTTAATTTTTTTTTGAGTTTTCTCATCATTTACAGAGCAGGCGGAAAAAACAGCTTTAAGGAGGCCAGCCAATGTTTCATGAGGAGCGATGTGACCTTTGCGGGGACTGTCTTGTCAAATGCCAGTGGATAGAGGCGGACAAGGATCAGGCGGTTGCCTGGATGACGGCCATGAAGGCCGGGGAACACACCCCGGTGGTGGATCAGTGCATCACCTGCTATGCCTGCAACGAGATCTGCCCCCAGCAGGCGAACCCGTTTGACCTGATCGCCGGCCTTCAGGAGCGGGATCACCGGGTGGCCCAGAACATGATCGATCAGACCGAGGCGCAGTTTTCTTTTTCCGGAGCGCTCCGGGATGTGCCTCATGCGGATCGTGTCATGAGCATCTGCGTGTTCGGGAAAACAGACGCCCATCTGATCGCCGGCGAGCTCTATGATCTTCCCCGGATCGGCGGCAAGCCTTATTTCTGCTGGATCATGATGAGCCACATGGGCGCCGAAAGCATCCAGCGCAAGCACGCCCAGGAGTTTGTGGATCGCCTGGCCGCCACCGGCGCAAAGGAGGTCGTCTGCTTCCATGACGACTGCTACGCCATGCTTGCCACGGTGGCGCCGGAGTACGGCATCACGGTTCCGTTCAAACCGGTTCATCTCTCCGAATACCTGGTGGAATATTTAACCAAAAATAAAAGCCGGGTTAAGCCCTTGAACATGAAAATCGCCTACCAGCGGCCCTGCGCCTCGCGCCATACGCCGCAAAAGGAGCATTTTATCGACGAACTGTTTGACCTGTGCGGGGTGACCCGGGTCAAGAGAACCTATGACCGGGAGAACGCCAAGTGCTGCGCCGGGGTCAAATTGATTCTGGGACTTGCGGATCCGAAACCCGACCAGGAAGTAAATATCCAGGACGCCAAGGCCGCGGGTGCGAAAGCCATGGTCTGCCTCTGCCCCATGTGCATTCAGTCATTGACCCGTGTCGCGCAGGAGAAGCATTTGCCGCTGATTTTTATTGGAGACATCGCCCGAATGGCCCTGGGAGAGATCAAACCCCCGGCATAAAGCCCCGGGCATAAACCAAGGAGACCGCCGTATGGAAAAGCAGATGCCGCCTCGTTTTAAGGCGGGTAAACATTTTTTCGATCAGGCGTTTCTGGAGTGTTACCGCCGCATGGAATACCCCGAGGCATGGATTGAGGAAGCAGCGGGCTACGCCCCTGCGGACGCCTATGTCATCAGCCATCCGAGCTGGTTTTTTGAACCCATGCCGGCCGTGCCCATGATTTCTATTTATCGGCTTTTTAAGGAAAGCTTCAAAAAACATCCTGACGCCACTGCGGTTATTTTCATGGACAAGGGGATCACCTACGGGGATCTGGACGAGATGATCGGCAGGTATGCCGCGCTGCTTATGGATATCGGCGTGAAACGGGGGGATGTGGTGGCCACCATGCTTCCCAACTCCCTGCAGCATATCGTGGCGTTCTACGCGGTGGCCATGATCGGCGCTGTTCATACCCCCATTGATGTCATGTACCAGAAGGAGGAGATTGAATACCAGCTCAAGGACTCCGGCGCACGGCGCATCCTGATCCTGGATCTGCTCTATGATAAAATTCAAGGGTTTAAGGAAAGCGGGATCCTTGACGATATCATCGTCACCAGCATTCGGGACTGGGCCGCACCGGACGCGGTTATATCCTCGGCCCTGAAACCTTACTGGGACATCCCCCAAAAAAACCCACCCGGCACCATGGATTTCTTTGAATCCCTAAAGAAATACCCTCCCCTGGCCGAATCCGCCGATGTTGATTCGAAAAAGGAAACCGCGCTTCTGCTTTACACCGCCGGCACCACCGGAAGGGCCAAGGGGGTGATGGAAACCCACTTTAACCTGGTGTTTAACACCCTGTCCCACACCCATGCCTTTCGGGCCTGGCGCCAGCCGGAGATCAATTTTTCAATCATGCCCATGTTCCACACCTCGGGGTATTTCCTGCACCAGCTTCCTGTCCTGTATCAGGGGGGAACGGTCATTTCCATACCCATGTTTGATCTGGAGGACGCCTTTCGGGTGATCAAAACCTATGGGGTGAACGTGATCTTTGCGCCCCCCACCTTTTTTACCGCCCTGATGTCCCGAAAGGATCTTATTGAACGAGGGGATTTGCGCAGCATTGAGGCGGCCATCGGATGCAGCGCCCCGGTTTCAGCGGAGCTGCAGGACAACTGGAAAAGCCTGACCGGGCTTTCCCTGGTCAACGGCTGGGGCATGACCGAGACCAACAGCGGCGGCATCATCTCCATACCCGGGATCAAGGAAAAATACGATTCCATCGGAATCCCCGTCTATTCCGAGGTGAAGATCACCGATCATAAGGGCGATATCGTAGCGCGAAACGTGGAAGGGGAGATCTGTTACCGGGGATTGCAGGTGGCGGCCGGGTATCTCAACAAGCCCGGGGAAACGGAATCCACCTTCATGCCGGATGGATGGCTGCGCACCGGAGACCGGGGATTCATTGACGAGGAGGATTTTGTCCACTATACGGGCCGGCTCAAGGAACTGATCGTGGCATCCGGGTACAACATCTCGCCCGCCGAGATTGAAAACGTGCTCTACCTGCATCCTGCCGTCGAAGAGGCGGTGGTGATGGGCCAGTCCGATCCGTATCGGGGGGAAACCGTAAAGGCGATCATTTCCCTGAAGCTGGAATACATGGGCAAAGTGTCTGAGAAGGATATCATCGACTTCTGCAAGGAGCGGCTGGCCAGCTACAAGGTCCCCCGCATCATTGATTTCAGGGATATCCTGCCCAAAAGCCCGGTGGGCAAGCTTTCCCGGCAGAAGTTCAGGGACCAGGATTCCGGCTTCTGATAAAAAGGGGGAGTGTGAAGCGATCTCCCCCTTTGCTTTGATCCTGGTTATCGGCTGCCGGCCGGCAGGCTGTAGACAATCCTAATTTCATAGGATGCGTTGGCCTGTGCCTGAGGAAATTTTATTTTTTCAAAGATTTTTGTCAAACATCGGATCAGCTCTTTTTCCGGTTTGACCGGGTTTTCGTCAAATTCCGCCTGGGTCAACTGCCCTTCTTTATCGATGGTCAGCGTAATGATCAGCCTGTTGTCCGGAGCGGACAGGGATTTTGAATGCGCAACAAGGCAGTCCTCAATCTGTAAATGATGCGCCTCAAGGGCTTTTTGCACCTGCTCTTTTGGCGCTTCCTTGGGCGCGACCAGATCCTGCAAAACCGACTGCTTATGCTCCTTTGCCGCATCGACTTCGGTCGATACCAGGGTCGATTCAGCCTTTAAGGATTCATTATACGCCCTGGCCGGGCTTGCCGCCTGGCTCCAGACCGCTGTTTTCGCCAGTCCAGCCTGCCCCACCGCATAGTCGGACACCCCCTGGGGAAGCGGCAGGGGCTGTTTTACGGTGGCGGCCTTGTCGCCGGACAGCCGCTTTTCGGAATCCACGGCGATAAACGAGGTGTAGGCGGTGAGCAGGTTGTATTCCAGTCCGAGCCGGGTCACCTCCTTTACTCCCTCATCATCCGGGCTGAGCCGGTTGTCGTCGTCTATCAGGGCGATCCGATGCCTGGCCCACAGGTATCGAAGGGCTGAATGGCTGTCTTCCGGTTTTACGTGTTTGACAGGGATGGCGGCTTTATAAGGAGCTTCTCCGGTGACGCCCTGAAGATAAATGTCGCCTTCGGGTTTTCCGCGCCATTTGCCGAACACGATCACCGGCCGGTTTGCAAACAGGTCCGGAACCGTCCGGGGTTCCACGTCGTAGGTTTCAAACCCGTCGTAATCGATGCGGATGTCGGTGAGCACCGGGTATTTGAGCAGTTTTTTAAATTTTTCGGCCTGGGATGAGGCCTCCTCGGGCTCTGTCACGATAAACGGCTCGCCCATGCCGGCCCGGGCCATTCCTTCGATGAGATACCGGTTGACCGAAGAGCCGATGCCGAAGGCAAACAGATTGGCCTCCCCCAGGCTGGTGCGGATCAGCTCAAAGGCCTGCTTTTCCACGGACACATAGCCGTCCGTGGCGATCACGAGGGTCCGGGCATATTCTTCGGTGCCGGTCATGGCGAGCGCCTCCTTTAACGCCGGAAGAAGCTGGGTGCCGCCGCCCCCCTGCTGCTGCTCGATCAGGGCGATGGCCCGGCGGATGTTGTCCGGTGTGGCCGGAAGCGATGCCTTGGACATGACCGATGAGCCGCCGGAAAACAGCAGCACGTTAAACCGGTCCTGGGATGTTAAGCCGCCGATCAGGTCCCGAAGCAGCGCCTTGGTGACATCTATGGGAAATCCATGCATGGACCCGGATACATCCACAATAAAGATATACTCCCGGGGCGGTATGGCAGACGGTTTGATAGTTTTCGGCGGCTGCATCATCAGCAGAAAGAAGTTTTCCTTTTCCCCCTCATACAGCAGCAGGCCGGATTCGATGTTTCCCCCGGCCAGGCAGTAGCGAAGGATGAAGTCGCGGTTGCCGCCGAATTTTTCAGCCTCATCCAGATGGATGTCCGCCTCGGTTTTGCCGCAAAAGCTGATGTTTGTTTTATGGGTGTCGCAGGAAACCCGGTCGATGGGAAGCCCGGCCGCGATATGCACATTGATGGTTAAACCGCTGGTGGGCGGCTCTTCCTCATGCAGGTAAGGGTTGGCGGTCCAGTTTTCCGCCTGTGTAGCAAAATCCCCCTGGGGGCCGGTGTAGCGGGGGCCCACCACCGTGGGGTAGGTAAATTCATACACCGCCTCATCCGGGATCAACAGTTCGGTGTATTGGAGTTCCACGCGGATCACGTCGCCGGGAAGGATGTTGGCCACGTTCATTTCAAACACGTTGGGCCGCTGCTGCTCCAGAAGGGATGCGCTCTGGCCCGCGTTTTTCGCCGCCTCATACGCCTCCTGGGCGGCCTTGCGGGTATCGATTTTCGCAACAATCTTCCGTTCGCCGATGCGCATGGTCATGGCGTAAACCGCAGCCCGGGTGGAGGCCGGGAACACGTAAACCGCCTCAAGCGGCTTTTTCCCCTGGTTCTGATATACCTGCGTGACCGCAACATCCGCGATCACGCCCGCGATGCGGACATCCACGTCGGTGGATTTAAGCGGCAGGACGTCAAGCTCCGCATCCTCGGAACTGACGAAAAAATAGGGGGAGCCGGTCTTATCGGCTTCCGCCTCCGGCAGGCCCGACGCGCCGGAGGGCATTATCAAACAAAGAAAACAGAGGCATACGAAAATCATTTTTAACGAGAAAATCAAGGGTCTCATTTCTGGGTCTCCTTTTGTAAATGCTTTGAAATTTGCGTCAGGTACCGGAAGCGGCCGTTTTTTCCGATTTTGACCCTTTAGACTGGACAAAAGCACAAAGGTTCCAATTTTTTTTGCGGGAAACTTTCAAACCCCATTAGACAGAAACGATCACGACGGCAGGAAAGCAGACTGATTTTTCGAACTTGGCCTATCCTAATTTGTGTATGAACGAAAATAGTCCTGAATCCGTGGCATTGAACCTGCATCTTCTTTAAAATTTCAGCTTTTGCTCTT
>DYLE01000115.1 GCA_020722245.1 Desulfonema limicola | reverse complement strand
AGGTCTCAATATCGGATTATGCGCCTTACGGGGAAAGGTGACGGTAATTTTGTTGTCCTTGAGAATTACATTTCCTTTCCCTTAACAAAGAGCCGGTGGATCTTGGCGGCGTCACCGCTTTGCGGGTATTGTTTATTCAGTAAAAAAAAGTGTAACCCAAAAACAAGAAGGATGATCAATGGTACGACACGCAAGCATATTCAGTCAACTCATAAGGTATCTTTTTGAGCAGACCCGGCGTTTCTGCTGATTTTTGTTTTACTTCAAAAAAAAAATCGGCTATGAGGATAAGCAGGCGATGTTGGTGAAAAGGGCGACCTTAAACAAACATACGCGGAATGCTCAAAAGAGGGTTTTGTGCTTTCACTCACCTGGTTTGGAAACGCAACCGTAAAAGTCTCCGCAGACAACAGCCGGCTTGTTTTGGATCCCTTCATCACATTAAACCCGGCCCTTTATTCACTGAAACCCCGCGACATTGAAGATGTTTCCGCCATCCTGCTCACCCACGGGCATTTTGATCATGCGGCGGATGTCCCTTTTTTTTCAGAGCAAATCGACGCGAAAATTATTCTGCCGGCTCAGGTCGCCCAAAACCTCAAAAAATTCCCCGGGGTCCGCAGGGAAAATTTTCATGTGCCGGACCTTTTGGACCCGGTCCTGGTGGGTTCAATAAAGGCCACCATGTACCCGAGCCGTCATATCCGCTTTGACGCGCCGCTGGTGTTCAAAACCCTGTTGCGCGCGGTAATGTCCCCGAAAAGGCTTTTTAAGATAATACGCCTAAACCAGCCCATGGGCCGATGCGTCGGCTGGCTGATTGAGGAAAACGGCCTTCGTATGTTTCATCTGGGAAGCCTCGGCCTGGAGGACGATTACGACTACCCGACGGGAATCGACGTTTTCAGCCTGCCGTTGCAAGGGCACAGCCGCATCTATGATAAGGCCGTTGAGATGATTGACCGTTTAAAACCCAGGGGGGTTTTTATTCATCATTTCGACGACGCCTTTCCGCCCATCAGCCAGCAGATCCCCACGGCCCCTTTTGTCGCTCTGCTTGAGAGAACCTATCCCGAATTGCGGGTCATCGTCCCTGAATATGGGAAAAGCTATAAATGGAGGAAAAATGAAAGCATTGCAGTTTAGTGTGAATATTCCTCAGTTTATCGCCGCAAAGAGCCTGGGAGCGGTTTTCGGAGATTGGGTCTTTTACAAGGGGCCGGTTAAAACCCTGCGGCTTGCGGACATTCCGGAGCCGACCCTTCCGTCTCCGGACTGGGTCAAGCTGAAAACCGTCTACTGCGGATTCTGCGGCAGCGACCTGAACCTGATGAGGCTTCACGACTCCCCCACGGCCTCCCCCTTCACCTCGTTTCCCTGCGTGATCGGGCATGAGATCGCCGCCGAGATCCTGGAGGCCGGAGCCGGGGTTTCCGGGTTTAAGCCCGGAGACCGGGTGACCGTCAACCCGATCCTGGCCTGCGAACAGCGCGGCATCTCGCCCCTCTGCCCCGGCTGCCGCGCCGGAAGGCCGAGCTGCTGCGAAAACTTCGCCGAGGGGAACCTGCCGCCGGGCATGTTTTCCGGGATCAACAGCGGCGTCAACGGCGGATTCGCCCCCTTTCTGGTGACCCATAAAAGCCAGCTCTTCCGCGTGCCCGAGGGGTTGAGCATGGAATCCGCGGTCATGACCGAACCCCTTGCGGTGGCTTTGCAGGCGCTGTTTGACAACATGCCGGCGGAAAATGAAAAGATACTGGTGATCGGCGGCGGGGTGATCGGCAACCTGATCATTCAGTCGGCCCGGGCGCTTGTCCCTTCATGCCGCATCTTTGTCATGGAGCCCTCCCCCCATGCCGCGGACCTGGCCTTAAAATCAGGGGCAAATGAAGTCATACCGGCCAAAGAGGTCTTTTCGCACACCGTCCGAATCACCGGGGCCAGGGTTTACAAACCGCTGCTTGGAATGGAAATTCCCATGGGCGGGTTTGCGAAAATTTATGACACCGTGGCCGGCGCGTCCACCCTGAACCTGAGCCTGCGGCTGCTTGCTGGCATGGGCGCCCTCAGCGTCGTCGGGATCGGCGGGGATGTCAAGCTGGACCTGACGCCCCTCTGGCTGAAGCTGCAGACCGTCAAAGGGGTGTATGCCTACGGCGCGGTGTCCTATAAGGGGGAAAAACAGCAGGTCTTTGACATCGCCCTTCAGCTCATGAAGGAAGGTCAGATCAAAACGGACACCCTGGTGACCCACAAGTTCAAACTGACGGATTACCGCCGGATGATCGCGGTGAATTTGAACAAGGGAAGGCATCAGGCCATGAAGACCGTGGTATCGTTTGTTTAACACCATTGGCGCAAGGAGAAACCCATGAAATTTTCACTGCTTCTGTTCGCCCTGGCCCAGGTCTTGAAGCTCAAATCCAAGACCCACAAGGCCTTTAAAAAATACATCAGCAAGGCGAAGGTGCGGGTTCTGATCAAGACCGCGGACGGCAAACACGCCCGAATGATTGTTTTTGACAAGGGGAAGGTCTCCTCTGTGGCCGGGGACCAAAAGGAGTTTGACGTGGCGCTGGTCTGGAGCGATGCAAACACCGGTTTTTCCGTAATGACCGATAAAAAAAGCGACGCCTCGTTCAACGCCGCGGCCGAAGGCAAGCTCAAGGTGTTGGGCATGAGCGTCTATGCCCAGTGGTTCGAGGACGGCGTCAAGCTGGTGATGTAAAATAAAGGCAACGACAGGTGTATAGACTGAGGGCTGAAGGAAGAAGGGGAATAATCTCATTCAGCCTTTACGCCTGAAGAGGTACAGATAAAGAATCGACAAACCATAAAAAAACCCCTAAACGACAAAACCGCAGGAGGACATCATGGCGAAAATCTACGGTGGGCATCTGGTGGCGAAGTATATGAAAGAGGTGGAAAAGGTCAGCATCGTGTTCACGATTTCAGGCGGGCATATCGAGAACATTCTGGACGGGTTCACCCAGTACAAGATCCGCGCCATCGACGTGCGGCACGAGCAGGCAGCGGCCATGATGGCGCACGCCTGGTCCATTTATAAAAACGAACCCGGGGTCTGCCTGGTCACCGCGGGGCCGGGGTTCACCAACTCCTTGACCGGCGTCGTGAACGCGTATCTGGACAATGCGCCGGTGGTGGTGCTCTGCGGCAGGCATCCCCTGCGGGATGATCTGAAAGGCGCTTTGCAGGAGATGAACCAGATCGACATGATCAAGCCGGTGACCAAGTGGGCCGCCACCTGCTACGACATCAAGCGGATCCCCGAGTATCTCTCCATCGCCTTCCGCCAGGCCACCATGGGAAGACCCGGGCCTGTGTTTCTGGAGCTGCCGCCGGACATCCTTTTTACCCGGACCGATGTGGAAAAGGTCGTCATGCCGGCGCGAAAGCACCATAAAACATACGTTCATCCGGATGAATCCGAGCTGAATGAGGCCGCCAAAATCATCAACACCGCCAAGCAGCCCATGTTTATCGGCGGAAGCGGCGTGGGCATGAGCGGGTGCGACGCCCAGCTGAAATCCTTTATCGATAAGACCGGCATTCCCTTCGCCCTTGTAAACAACGGCAGGGGGGTGCTTCCCGACACCCATCCCCTTTGCATCAACGACGGCGGGTTTACCGGCATCATGACCGGGCTGCCCCAGGCGGACGTGGTTGTTCTTGCCGGAATCCGCTTGAACTGGGTTATGCAGGCCACCAAGCTGTTCCCGAACGCCCAGGTGGTGCGGATCGATATCGCGCCCCATGAAATCGACCGGAACCGCACCTCGGAGGTGGGGCTTGCGGGCGACTGCGGGGCTGTGCTTCAGGCCCTGCTGGACCGGGTGGAGGCGCGGGACCACGGGGAATGGGTGAAAAGGCTCAAAACCGCTTATGCCGCGTTTATGACCACCGAGCGGGAAAAACGCGCCACCCCCAGCGACCCCATTCATCCGATCCGGCTGGTGGCCCGGATCATGGAGGCTTTCGGCGAGGACGCCTATTACGTGGCGGACGGCGGCGACACCAGCTATTACGGACTGGCGGGATTTCTCTCGTCTCACCGGGGCGGGGTCATGATCCCGGCCGGGGGCTTGCTGGGCTGCCTGGGAACCGGCATCCCCTTTGCCATCGCGGCCAAGCTGGCGCATCCGGACAAGCCGGCGGTGGTGTTAAACGGGGACGGCTCCTTCGGTTTCAACAGCATGGAGTTTGATACCGCGGTGCGGCACAACATCCCCATCATCTGCGTGGTCAACAACGACTGCGCCTGGGGCATGATCAAGCATTCCCAGGAGATGAGCATCGGGCCGGAGCGGTGCACCTGCGCCGAGCTGGGGATGCGAAACTATGAAAAGATGGTGGAGGGGCTGGGCGGATACGGGGAGCTGGTCACCCAGGACGACCAGATCGTTCCGGCCCTCAAGCGGGCGGTCGCCTCAGGAAAGCCCGCCTGCATCAACGTGGTCACCGACCCGACCGTCACCAGCCCGGCGACCGTGATGTTCTACCAGAGCTTTGCAGAGATTGAGTAGCACTACAGCGAAGATTTTTGCAGACTGCAGTAGTCCCCAAAAACCAGACAATGGGCTAAGCTCTGATTCACAACATGAAAGGAGCTTCACATGATCCACAAACGGAAACAGTACAGCCCGGAATTCAAGGCAAAAGTGGCGCTGGCCGCCATCAGAAACGAGGCGAGCGTCGCCGAGCTTGCCGCAAAATATGAAGTTCATCCCACCATGATCGGAAACTGGAAACGGGAGCTGATCGGGGGTGCCGCCGAGCTGTTTGACAAAGGCCAGAAAACCAGGAAACAGCATGACGCCACCGTCGATGAACTTTACCGCCAGATCGGGCAATTGAAGGTGGAAAACGATTTTTTATCCAGAGGGCTCGGTTTATAGACCCGAAACCGCGCCGACAGATGCTTGACAAAGAGCATACGGGACTGAGCCTTGCGCGCCAGTGCGATCTTCTCGGCATCAACCGATCATCGGACAAAACAGGCGGATTGATGAGGCGCCAACCGGGGCAACTCCAGTCGCCCTATGGGCTCCTTCCGTTGCCCCGGTTGAGGAGGAACAACGAACCAAAGGGAAACCATGACCAAATTAGAGCTTAGCTACCCAGAAAAATTGCCCGACGCACCGGGACCACCGCAGTGATGAAATTTAAATATTATCCGAAAACAAAAGCCTATGAGGTGATTGATACACATTAAAAAATTTCGAATTTATGGAATTACACAAAAAAAGCCAAAAAGATGCGGACGGTCTAACCCCATTGTTTAGATAGCCAGACCCCACGTTAAGTTAAGGAGAGCCGATCTCGTTAGCTTTACTGCTGAGATCAGGCTGAGCGGCGATTTACACCACCTGAACAAAATTTTCAACCGGTTCTAGTTTTCAATACCGAGCCTGGCTAAAACCCCTTTTTGATAGTAGTGCCGGATCTCCTTCATCTCGGTCACCAGGTCCGCCTTTTGCATCACAGCGTCGGAGACCCCCCGGCCGGTGATGATCAACTCCACGCCGGGGGGTTTTAAGGCGATCATCTCCAGGATGTCCTGGGTTTGAATAACACCTAAGTTTTCTGCCACCCCGGCCTCTTCCATGATCACGATGTCATACGCGCCCGATGCCAGGGCGGATCGGATGGCCTTCAGGCAGTTTTGCCCGCCCTTCATGTCATCGTCGGTGGGCTTTCCCTTGATATACTGGCCGGTGCCGAACTGCTCGATGGTGATCAGGTCGGAAAACCGTTGAAGCGCCTTAAGCTCGCTGTACCCGCCTTTTTTGAGAAACTGGGCGATATACACCTTCAGCCCGGCGCCCGCAGCCCTTAAAGACAGACCCAGGGCCGCCGTGGTTTTGCCCTTGCCGTTTCCCGTATAAACCTGAATATACCCTTTTTCCATGCCCGGCTCCTTTTCGTGATAGATCAGTTGTTTATCAGAATTTTGGCATATGACCTTTTGCCTGGGTTTTCAAGCAAATTGTCCGTTGCGCCAAGAGTTTTTTCTTGACAAGGACCGCCGGTTAAGTGATTTTTTATCTTTCTGATATGTTGATGGTTTCATAAAAGGCTGTTTATCCCGCTTTGCGGCATCTTTGCAGAAAACAACCTGTCGGTTCTTTTAAAATATTCTAACCACAGAGATCTCAGAGGCTTCAGAGAAGAATACTGGATGTTTGTCTCCGTCTGCTTCTGCTCTCTGTGGTCAAATTTTTCATTTTGCAAAATGGAAAGGGGTGTTCTATGAGAGACCCGTTGTTTGAGCCGATTCGGATCAACCGCCTTGAGATCAAGAACCGGATCTACATGCCGGCCATGCACCTGGGCATGGCCAAAAACTTTGAGGTCACCGACCAGATCATTGATTTTTACATTGAACGCGCCAGGGGCGGGGCGGGCATGATCACCGTGGGGTATGCCACGGTGGATGAGCTGTCGGGCAACACCACCAACATCGGGGCGCATCAGGACGCCTTTATTCCCGGGCTTTCCCGCCTGGCCGATGCCATTCAAAAAAACGGCGCCCGGGCCGGGGTTCAGCTCAACCACGCCGGGAGGTACAACTTTTCGTTTTTTCTAAACGGAAAACAGCCTGTGGCCCCTTCCCCCATCGCCTCCCGGCTGACCAGGGAGACACCCAAGCAGCTCGAAGCCGAAGAGATTCATCAGATCATCGATAACTTTGCCCAGGCGGCCCTGAGGGTGAAAAAGTCCGGATTCGACGCGGTGGAGGTGTTGAGCGGCACCGGGTACCTGCTCAGTGAATTCTTATCCCCCCTGACCAATCAGAGAACCGATGAATACGGCGGCTGCCTGGAAAACCGGATGCGGTTCGGCCTGGAGGTCATGGCCGCCGTTCGAAAGGCGGTGGGGGATGATTTTCCGGTTCTGGTCCGCATGAACGGCAACGATTTCATGCCCCAGGGCCAGGGGATGCCCGAGCTTCAACAGTATGCCAGGGCGCTCGTGGAAAAAACAGGGGTGAACGCCCTGTGCATCAATGTCGGATGGCATGAAGCCCGGGTGCCCCAGATCACCACATCCGTGCCGCGAGGGGCCTTTGCCTACATGGCCCGGGGGATCAAGCAGGTCGTTGATGTGCCGGTGATCGCCAGCCATCGGATCAATGATCCGGTAACCGCCAGGGAGGCGATTGCGGACGGCATGTGCGACATGGTCGCCATGGGCCGCAGCCTCATCGCCGATCCGGAGCTTCCCAACAAGAC
Organism: Desulfonema limicola; assembly: GCA_020722245.1. GTDB lineage: Bacteria > Desulfobacterota > Desulfobacteria > Desulfobacterales > Desulfosalsimonadaceae > DYLE01. Next base: position 348 of record DYLE01000115.1, on the reverse strand, counting down.
AAAAGCCGGACGCGAAAATGAAATCCTCCATTGCGTGGCCTGCGCCCAGGGGTGTTTTGACAACCTGTTCCGCTTAAAACACGTGGAATGCCTGTGCAACCCCAGGGCCGGGTATGAACGGGAAAGGGCTGTGGTCAAGGCGACCACCCCTAAAAAAGTCATGGTGATCGGCGGCGGGGCCGCCGGCATGAACGCCGCCATTGCGGCCGCGGACAGGGGGCACCAGGTGACGATCTTTGAAAAAAACGACCGGCTGGGCGGTCAGCTTCACCTGGCTGGCGCGCCTCCGGGCCGGGAAGAGTTCGCTGAATTGGCAAGCGACCTGGAGGCTCAGGTGAGGCGAAGAAA
>DYLE01000114.1 GCA_020722245.1 Desulfonema limicola | reverse complement strand
CAATAGCATAGATTTTGAATCTTAACTACTGGTCCGAAAAACCCCGTCCATTTTATCATCTTCCGGCGGGCAGCTTCACTTTTGAGGGATCAGTCGATAAATTTTTCAAATTACGGGACTGATACAGACGAGTATCGCTTATTCCTTCGCACCTGTCTCCAGGACGGCGGGGCTCTGAACGCTCGACCGGATATGAATATCCCGCTGGGGGAAGGGGATCTCGATTCCGGCCTGCTTTAACGCATCAAACATCGCAAAATACAGCCGGCTTTTGACCAGCCGCCGGGGGACTTTTCGCACATCGATCCAGACCAGCAGCTCAAAATTGATGCTGCTGTCACCGTACCCGACAAAACGGACTTCCGGGGCTTTGTATCCCATGACCGACGGCTCTTTGGCCGCGGTTTCCAGGACGATCCGGGAGACTTCGTGGGGGTCGGCTGTGTAGGATACCCCGAAGGGCACATCGATCCGGATCATGGGGGAGGAGAGGGAATAATTGATGATGGCGTTGGACATGAGCTGGGTGTTGGGGATCAGGTGTTCGATATTATCCCTTGTTTTGACCTTTGTGGCCTGCAGGTGGATATCCGTGACAACGCCCAAAGTGTTGTTTACTTCCAGCCAGTCCCCTTTTCGAACCTGTCCGCCGAAGATGATGGCAAACCCGCTGATCAGATTGGCGGCGAGGTTCTGCATGGCCAGGCCGACCCCGATGCCGATAGCCCCGGCAAAGACCATAAGCGCCCGAAGATCAAACCCCACAATCTGCAGGGCGGTTACCGCGCCGATGATCAGAAGAAAGTATTTTAAAAAGGTATCAATGGCGTATGCGGGGCCCGGGTCCACCTTGATCGATGGATAGATTTTATAGTTTAGGTAGGCGCAGACCAGTCGGGCGATATAGAAAAACACGACGATGATCAGCACCGCCTTTACGATGATCCACAACGATAGCGCCGAAGTCCCGATGGTAAAAAGCGGAAACGACATGACCCGCTGGATCGGATCCAGCAGCCCCAAAAATTCGGTCATGATCAGCAGGGTGATGATCACCGTTACATATAAAATCAGGCTTTTTAAGGAATGGATAAAAACACGGCCTTCCTCGTTGCCCGCATCAAGGGATTCGGCCCAGTGCTGAAGCCTTTTGATCAGAATGGAGTAAATCAGGGTAAAGCCGACATACACCCCGGCGATGGCCCAGGTTTTGGTCCATAACACCGTGCAGAACCGCCTGTATCCCACGCACCAGAGAATCCCGGTGAAAAAGGTCAGGATGATCACCGGGTAGTAGTAGCGGCCGATGCCGGCGAGAAATTTCTGGTAGCTGCTGTAAGGAAACTGCGGCACAAGGAAAAGCACGGTTTTTTTTTTGAGGAAAAACAAGAATAAGACGATGACAATGGATACGGAGATTAGAAACCTCAGCAGGGCCAGAAAGTCCGGCCGCAGACCGAAGGCCTCGGCGCCCCACATCACCGCGATCCCGATCAGGATGTACATGATGACCAGGCTCAACCACCGGACGATCAATTTGCCTTCATCCGGCCCGACCTTGAGGATCTTATGATCAAACACCCCGCGCAGCAGGCTCATCAGCAGGGCGCCGACGGACCAGAGCAAAAGCAGTTTTCCCACCAGCAGAAACCAGGGGGCATGATAGGCGATCAGGTTTCTGACCAGGGAAAAGACCCCCAGCAGAATCAGGGGAATGAGGGCGGCCGTGACCGAGCGGAGCAGCAGTTGAAGATAGGGGTAAAATTCCTTGGGCAGCTTTTCGAATATCGGTTTGGCGATTTCTGCCGCCTTTACCAGGGCGCGTTTTCTGCCGATCAGGCTGTAGATCACCGCAGTTAAAAAGATCAGAAGGATGATCGATCCGACAAAACCCAGGACACGGCTCTGTTCAAGGATGCCGGCGATGAGCTTGGGCAGTTTGCCGGGCAGGGAAACCGCCTGCAGGTAGGCATACTCAAGGGTATTGATGTTCCAGCCCAGCGGGGTATGCTCAAAAAGGGTCTTCGCCTGGGTGGTCAGCTCCTGCCTCACCATCACCGCCCCTTCTTTCATGGAGTCCGACATATCGCCGGCGATGCCCACCGGCGGCGGCGCTTTCTCCTCGGCAGCCGCCGGCGTTGAAAAAGCGACCAGGATAAGCCCGATGAAAAAAACGACAAAGCAGGTCAACCTGAATGGTTTTTTACACATTGCTCCTCCATTACGGTTCAACCTCCGCTATGCCGTAAACATCTCGAAGGGAATAGTAGAAGTAGCGACCGGCCCGGCCGGGTTCAAACCCCGGTTGCCGCATCAGGACTTCGCCGGTGATGTTTAAACCCGTGACGTGGAGGGAGTGCGCTTCGGGCGCGGTCGGAAGCCTGGCCAGGGTCAGGTAGGCCGGAAGGGTCTGCCAGCACCGAGTATCCGGCTCCTCCGTGACAAAAAAGGCCGCGCGAGCAAGGATCTCCACCACCGGATCATCGATGCTTTGGGAAATCACTTCCTTGGAAGCGGCCCGGGCCGTCTCCTTGGCGATGACCTTGGTCATCCGTTTTTCCAGGGAGGTTTTTAATACCTCAGCGGTGCTTGTGGTCACCAGGCGCGCAGGGCCGGCCCCTGAAGCTTGGATGACCGGCGAAAAAAAGCCGCGGCCGCGGTCCTCGTAGGTTGGAAAGGAGAACCGAATGGAGGGCGGAATCACGATGTTTTTCGGCACCTTGATCGGTGATTGCCCCTGGCCGATGAAAAGGATCGCCTCTGAATAATCATCCCTTTCCAGGGTTTTGATGTCCTCCGGCGAGAGATACCCCTGGTAGGCCTCGATTTCATCGTAAAACCCAAGCCTTTTTCCCAGGGCATAGAGCTTGTCGGCGACGGGTGAGGGGTCCGGCATGGTCTGGGCCAGTTTTTTGTACTCGATATAGGCGTCGTTGATCTCTCCCGAGGCCTCATAACAATGGGCGATCAACGCCCGGGTAAAATAATCGTTGGCGCATGCCTCCGGATAGGTCGAATAGATTTTAAGCGCCTGCTTGGCCTCCACCAGGGCATTCTCATGATCCCCGAGCATCAGGTAATCCATGATCAGGTAGGTGTGCACCCAGAGCCGTTCCGCGTATTCCCCTTTGTATTCGGTGATCTTCTCCGACGTCACCAGGGACCCGCTCTGTTCCCCTATGCGGATCTTCTCCTGTTCGGCCATCACGGCCGAGGCCTGTCGCAGGGTGTCGATGCTTTCCTGGTATTTCCCCTGATGGTGAAGGATCAGGCCCTTTTCCATATCAAAGAGAAGCCGGTCGCGTTCGGGGACGCGCGTGATGCTCGAAAGGGTGTCCATCGCCTTATCGATGCGCCCCATGTAAAACTCCTGCCGCGCCAGGTTCAGCTTGCTGGACGTGCACCCGGCGATCACCAGAAGGGCGCAGCAGAGAAGGATCCCCTTGCCTGTGAGGCCCCGGCGGCTTTCCCAGCCTTGGATCATTCTGATACCATCCGGATCCGGGTTTGGTTTTTTCACCATCCGATAAACGGCTTTGAGGATTCCCTGACGATCTCCACGCTGTCCGTCCACACGATCAGGCCGGACTCCAGGTCGGTGAGCTCAAGGACCAGGCTGTAATACTGAAGGGTCTTTTTTTTCAGGCGCACCTGCTTGGGCTGTTCCTTGGTGATGGAACGCAGGGTGCCGGATACCATGTATTCCGCACCCACCTGCCTGGCCCGCTGAACCCTTGTGGCGGCGTCCACACTGCCGCCGTACTGATAGGCCAGCTCTCTTTGAATACTGTCGCGCTGCACCTTGTTGACAAACCGGGCCTTTCCGGACTCCATGATTTTTTGACGGATATCGTCGGTTATGCCGTCCGTCTCGATGTGCTCGGAGGTCCGGTTCGCCACGGTGTAGACGATGAGCACCGGCTGGTCATTTCTTCCCGCCAGCGGGGATTTGTTGATCAGGGAGGTGACCAGGCTGTCCACGATCGACTTTTTATCCGTAAAATCATAGCCTTCATCATAGTGGATGGCCTCCTCCGGCGAGACGTCCCGGGTGGTGGCCCGGCAGCCGGCCAGGATAACCGCCGCGGTCACGGCGAACAGAAAAAGCATTTGCCCGAGCATTCGGTTTCGGCTCATAACTTCCTCCTGTGATTGGATTGATTTTTAGGGTTTTCGCGTATCATAGGAAAAAAATAATCAAACCGCAAGATATACGGTGAAAGAAATCAGGCAAAGTTGCGGCTGGGGCCGGGAATCCGCTTTTAAAGAACCTATATTTTTCATGTTTGAAGAATGAACAAATCAGCCACAGATCACGAAGGACATACAAAAATTGAGCCTCACACCCACAGTCTTCTACCTTCAGTCTTCTACCTTCTACCTTCTACCTCCCACCTTCCACCTTTTAAGATACTTTTACAAAAATACCGCAGAGCAAGATAAACAGCTTTTAGCGATTTACGCATTTATCTGTTTGCCTGCGTCTGGATTGTCTGCTATACATTTTTTCCATTGATTTAAATCTGAATAAACAGGTGGGTGGAATGCGCGATAAATCGGATTCGGGCGGTATGCTTGACGGGGTATGGCGTTTTTTCGCATCGGTGAGGCTCACCGTGGCGGTGCTGCTTTCCCTTGCCGTCACCTCGATCATCGGGACCGTTATTCCCCAGAACATGACCCCGTTTTTATACCTTCGCAGCTACGGCGAGGGGCTTTACCGCGTTTTCGATGCGCTCGACATGTTTGACATGTACCATTCCTGGTGGTTTCGGTTTTTGCTGCTGATCCTGGTGGTCAACATCATTATCTGTTCCATCAACCGGTTAAGCGCCACCTGGAAAATCATTTTTCCTAAAACGCCTGTTTTCCCGGTCGTCCGGTTGAAGCAGGCGAAACACAAAGAAACCTGGCAGGTCGCCGACAGCCCGGAGAGCGTAAAAAACCGGTTTCTGTCCTATATTGCCAAAAATTACCGGACCCATGAGGTCCAGCCCGAAAAGGACGGATTTTTGATCCTGGCCGAAAAGGGAAGATGGACCCGGCTGGGGGTTTATGCCGTCCATTTCAGCGTCCTGCTGATGGTTCTGGGCGGCCTGATCGGGTCCCTGCTCGGTTTTGAAGGGTTTGTCAATATCCCCGAGGGGGAGTCCGCGGCCCGGATTCGGTTAATCACCGGAAATGCGGAAAAGGACCTGGGGTTTCTCATCCGGTGCAACGATTTTGATATCAGCTACTATGAAAACGGCATGCCCAGGGAGTACCGCTCAAATATCTCCCTGGTAAAGGATGGGAATGTATTGGTGACAAAGGATATCCGGGTCAATGATCCGCTTCGGTTTGCCGGCGTCAATATTTTTCAATCCAGCTGGGGCAGGACCCCGGGCAAAAGGTTTAAGGTGGTGTTTACGGAGGAGTCCTCGGGAGTGACCTATGAGAGCGAGGCTTCCCTTGGAGAAGAGGTTCAGGTGCCGGGAGACAAGGGGGTCTTGATTTTAGATGATTTTAAGAGCGAATTTTCGTTTAAGGGGGTAAACCTGGGAGGCGTCTTTATCGGCAGGCTGGCCCTGAAAGATCAGGAGCCCACCAATGTCCTGCTGCCGGTGGAGTTCCCCCGATTTGACCGAATGCGGCGCGGGGAGCACGTCATTTCCGTGTCCGATCTGGCCTACAGCTATTACACCGGCCTTCAGGTGACCCGGGATCCGGGCGTGCCAGTGGTGTATGTCGGTTTTGTGCTGATGATCATCGGCTGCTATATCACTTTTTTTATGTTCCATCAGAAGGTATGCGTGGCCGTGATTGAAAAAGACGGCCAGACCCAGGTTGCGGTTTCCGGAATCCTGGGGAAAAACCGCCCCGGCATGGCCGCCGTGGCAAAACAGCTTTCAAACCGTCTCAAACATCTGAGATAGCCGAACAAGAGGGCTTTTGCATGAGCGCCGAGATATTTTCGATCGTGACCTTTATATACGGGCTTTCCGTGATCCTCTACGTGGCCGCCTGGGTTTTTAAAAAATCCTTTCTGGGCGGCCTGGCCACCTGGGTGACCGTCGCCGGCGCCGCAGGAAACGGAGCGGGTCTGGTTTTTCGATGGATCGAGTCCTACCAGATGGGAATCGGACATGCCCCCCTGTCCAACCTCTATGAATCCCTGGTTTTCTTTTCCTTCAGCCTGGCGGGAATTTATCTGTTTATCGAGTTTCGGTATAAGATGAAGAGCATCGGGGTGGCGGCAAGCCCCCTGTTTTTTCTGGCCATGGCCTACGCCTCACTGCCCAAGGTAAACAGCGGGATCCAGCCCCTGATCCCCGCGTTGCAGAGCAACTGGCTCATCGCCCATGTCATCACCTGTTTTCTGGGGTATGCGGCCTTTGCCGTTGCTTTTGGTACCAGCCTCATGTTTCTGGTCAAGCCCGTCGACGGAAGGCCGGGCACAGGCATTATCGGACTGATCCCCGATTCAGATATTTTAGATGACCTGACCCATCAGATGGTCATGTTTGGCTTTCTGTTTTTGTCTTTGGGGATCATCACCGGATCGGTCTGGGCGAATCAGGCCTGGGGCCGGTACTGGGGATGGGACCCCAAGGAAACCTGGTCTCTGATCACCTGGCTGATCTACGCCTCCCTGCTGCACGCCCGCCTCATGCGGGGCTGGCAGGGAAAACGGATCGCCCTGCTGTCATGCCTGGGGTTTATCGCCGTCATCTTCACCTACTTCGGCGTGAACCTGCTCCCCGGGCTGCACAGCTACCAATAGACGCCGTCATTTTTTATTGACATTCGGTTTATAAATCCGCTATTTGCTTTTTTTTAAATAATCAGGAGTCAAGATCAACAACCAGCAGGAAAAATGCGGGGTTTCCATGAGTCATTCAGATAAAGATCAGCCTGTTTTCAGCAACCCGGCGAATCACCCGCCGGGCAGCATCGACGCCCTTGAGAAACAGTCCTCCGGGTGGATGGTTTTCATGTTTTTTATCATCGGGTTTGTCGGAAGCCTGCTTGCCGGGTGGCTCCTGTTTCCTGGGCTGCTTTATTCCAAAAAGCAGCAGCCGGTCGATTTTAACCACTCCCTTCACATGGAGATGGTTTCCGAGGGGTGCGAATCCTGCCATTATTTTCGAGAGGACGGCAGCTTTGCCGGCGTGCCCGGCTTGGACAGATGTATTGAATGCCACGAATCCATTCAGGGGGAAGACCCGCAGGAAGAAATATTCGTCACCCGGTACGTGGAAAAGCAGCAGGAGGTGCCCTGGCTGATCTACTCCAGGCAGCCCGATTGCGTGTTTTTCTCCCATACCGCCCATGTGCACGGCGCCAAAATGAGCTGCGAGAGCTGCCACGGCGATATCGGAAGCTCCACCACCCTGCGGCCTTATGAGGAGAACCGGATTTCCGGTTACAGCCGGGACATCTGGGGCTACAACATCGCGCGGCTGGGAAAGCCCAAATATGCGGTGCCCATGAAGATGAACGACTGCGCGAATTGCCACGAGAAGGAGACCGGCAGCAAGGGGGCGTGCTTTCAGTGCCATAAATGATGATGCCGTCGTAGAAAGCGCCGGTAAAAGCCGGCAAGGAGTAAGAGGTGAAAGTCCTCCAC
>DYLE01000113.1 GCA_020722245.1 Desulfonema limicola | reverse complement strand
ATACAAAGGATAAGCTACAGAAGGTTTATGCAATGGATGGCGATAAAATAACAGTGATCCCCGGAGGGGTGGATCTCGACCGCTTTTCCCCGACACAGGATAAAACGGCTGTTCGCCAGCGACTGGGTGTTCCTGCGGACCGGATTGTTCTGTTGACCGTTCGCAACCTGGTCAACCGGATGGGATTGGAAACCCTGATCGAGGCGCTTTATGAAATTCGCCGCGCGGTTGAGGATGTTTTTCTGATCATCGGCGGAGACGGACCATTAAAAAAGGCTCTCCGGGACAAGGCGTTTCATTTGGGTCTTGAAAACTATTTGAGGTTTGAGGGGTTTATTCCGGAAGAGAGACTGCCCGATTATTATAAAATGGCCGACCTGTTCATCTTGCCGACCCGGGAGATGGAAGGCTTCGGCCTGGTGACTTTGGAGGCATTGGCTTCGGGCCTTCCGGTCCTTGGAACCCCCACAGGAGCCACCCCGGAAATCATCGGACGGTTGGATGCAAAGTTCTTATTTCCCGATATCACTGCGGCGTCCATGGCAAAACAGATTGAGAGGGCTTGTCGATCCATAAAGCAGGAACCGTTGAAATGGGCTCAAACCTCCCGCCGATGCCGGCAGTTTGCCCAAAGCCGGTACGGATGGAACAACCATATCGATCTCTTTGAACATATTATCAAAACAGGCAGGGCCCGGCCTCATGTGCGGAATTAGCGGAAAAATCACCTATGACGGGGCGAAGGTCACCGAAGATCAAATCGCCCGGATGTGCAGGGCACTGGATCACCGCGGCCCGGATGACAAGGGCGTTTATCTGAACCAAATATCCGATCCCAAGGGACGCCCGATACACATCGGACTCGGCCATACCCGATTATCCATTATCGATCTGTCGAAAGCCGGGCATCAGCCCATGTGCAACGAGGACGGCACGGTATGGATTGTGTTTAATGGTGAAATCTACAATTTTAAGCCGAAAAGGGCGGATCTAAAAAGAAAAGGGCACCAGTTCAGGAGCGATTCGGACACCGAGGTCATTCTTCATCTCTATGAAGAGGAGGGGATCGGGGCGGCGAGGCATTTAAACGGCATGTTCGCTTTTGCCATCTGGGATGAAAAAATCCCCCGGCTTTGGCTATGCCGGGACAGGCTCGGGATCAAGCCGCTGGTTTATTCATGGAACGGCCGAAAACTGGTTTTTGCATCGGAGATAAAATCGCTGCTTCAGCTGCCGGAAATCGGCCGTCAGATGAATAGGCAGGCCCTGGAGCTTTACCTTGCGTTCAATTATGTCCCCGCTCCATACACCCTGTTTCAAGACATAAACAAACTTGAACCCGGATACAGCCTTGTTGTTGAGGATGGTTCCATTCAACTCAAGCGGTATTGGGATTTAAGGGGACAGACCGCTGCGTCCCGGATCCCGGCCAAAGACCAATTCATCAGCTATAAGAATGCGCTCCAGGAGGCTTTATCGGAGGCCGTAAGGTCTCATATGATCGCCGATGTGCCGCTGGGGGCGTTTTTAAGCGGAGGAATCGATTCAAGTATCGTGGTGGCGGTCATGGCAAAACATGCCGGTCAGCCCATAAAGACCTTTTCCATCGGCTTTACGGACGATGCCCTGTATGACGAGACACGGTATTCCCGGGAGGTGGCGAAGATGTATCAAACGGATCATCATGAATTCAAAATCTCCGAAAGGGATATGCTGGATGTATTACCATCGGTGCTGGCGTCGTTTGATGAACCGTTTGCCGATTCTTCGGCGATTCCCACCTATCTCGTGTCGTTATATACCCGTCGGCATGTCAAAGCAGCGCTGTCCGGTGATGGGGGAGATGAACTCTTTGCCGGCTACCGTTCTTATCTGGGTGAATTCTGGCACCCCTGGTATATGATGATTCCCAAAATGATACGCCGCAAAATCGAAAAAATCATTCAAGGCATGCCGGATTCAAGAGATACCAGATGGATGGACTATATCCGCCGCGCAAAAAAGTTTCTCAACGCCGCTGGACTGGATTATCCAAAGCGGTTGCTGGCCTTAAAAGAGGTTATTCCTGGACATCTGAGATCCATGCTGTTTATCGACAGTCAAAACGGCTCCCAGGCAAAACAATCGACGATCGCCCAGGAATGGGTGAATCTCCTGATCGACAGGCATCAAAACGATCGCATCAATACCATGCTGTATACGGATCTGGCCGATTCCCTGCCCGGCGATATGCTCAATAAGGTCGATTGGATGAGCATGCAGCATGGGCTTGAAGTGCGGGTGCCGTTTTTGGATCACCGGGTGGTCGAACTGGCGTTTGAGATTCCGGGTGATTTCAAAATCAAGGGATTCACCACCAAGTACATCCTGAAAGAGGCCTTTCGGCATGTTTTACCAAAAAGCCTGATGAATCGACCGAAATCAGGATTTGAGCTGCCCCTCAGCCGTTGGCTGAAAACCGATCTGAAATTTTTGATTGCCGACTATCTGTCCAAAAAGCGGATTGAATCCCAGGGGATATTTGACTGCAACACGATCGAACGGATAAAAAAAGATTTTTTGCAAAATCGAACAGATACCGCCTGGATGCTCTGGAACCTGATTGTTTTTGAATACTGGTACGATGGGTATATGAAAACCCGGGCGTAAACTGAAAGCATGAAAATAAAAAAGGTCATGCATATCATCACGCGAATGGACATGGGAGGCTCGGCCCAAAACACACTTCTGACCTGCCTCTGGATGGACAAGCGCAGGTTTCAAGTTGTTCTGGTTTTCGGGCCTTCCACGGAATCCCATATGACGCCAACCGAGCTCGAAAATGTCGCCCGGCAGCTGAGGCTTGCGGCGCAAGACGGCGTCAAGGTCGTCATGCTCCCGTCGCTCATGCGCAAAATCAATCCCTTTCGAGACCTATGGGCGTTTTTCCGCCTTTACCGTATGATCAAAAAAGAAAAACCCGACATTGTTCATACCCATACCTCCAAGGCGGGCTTCCTGGGCCGTTGGGCCGCCTGGTTGGCCAAAACCCCCTTTATTGTCCATACCCCCCATGGTCATGTTTTTTTCGGGCATTTTGGAAAACCGGTTTCCCGGGTTTTTTTTATCCTGGAAAAGCTTGCCGAACCGATAACCCATCGAATCGTGGCGTTGACCCATGGTGAAAAGGAGGATTACCTCAGGCTGGGGCTCACCCGGGAAGGTAAGCTGGTCACCATTCACAGCGGGGTGGATACCCGGCGGTTCGGCATGACCGGTGACCACCCCCATGAAAACAAAAAGTCTCTTGGACTGCCTCCCGATGCTCTGGTTGTCGGTTTGATTGGATGGCTGCTGCCGATCAAGGGGCCCATGGTGCTGCTTGAAGCGATGGAGGGCGTGTGGCGCAACTTTCCAGACATTCAATTGATTTACGTCGGCAAAGGGGGTATGGAGAAAAAACTGAGAGAAGCCGCCCACCGCATGGGCCGGTCCGGTTGTGTGCATTTTTTAGGTTGGCGGAGCGATATGCCGGAAATCATGCGGGCAATTGACATCGTGGTGCTTCCATCCCTTAACGAGGGAATGGGAAGGGTGGTCGTGGAGGCGATGGCCGCCTCAAAACCGGTTATCGGGAGCAATGTGGGCGGCATTCCGGATCTGATTATCGACGGCATCAACGGGATTCTATTTCCCCCCGGCGACACCCATGCCTTATCCCATGCGATTGCGCGTCTGGCCGCAGATGCAGGTCTTCGCGAAAAAATGGGCAAGCAAGGGAAGGATCGGGCGGCTCGGTTTGATCTGTCCCACATGATCGATCGAATCGAGAGGATGTATGATGAACAGGTATTGGAAAAAACGGCATAATCCATGATCGCGGCCATTCACCAGCCCCAGTATCTCCCCTGGCTCGGGTATTTTGATAAAATCGACCAGGCGGATGTATTTTGTTTCCTGGACGATGTCCAGTACAAAAAAAATGAATGGCAGAACCGGAACCGAATCAAGACAGCCCAGGGGTGGCAATGGCTCACGGTGCCGGTGCATTACCGGTTTCCTCAAAAAATCAACCAGGTGATGATCGACGCAAGGGCGCCCTGGAGAAAAAGGCATCTGCATGCCATTTCCACGAATTATAGAAAGGCGCGCTATTTTGATCTCTACCTCCCTTTTTTTGAAGGTATATACAATAAATCCTGGAAATACCTGAGCGATTTGAATATAAACGTTGTCGAGGGGGTATGCGGTTTGCTGGGCATCAAAAAGCGCGTTGTCACCTCATCGGCGATGAAACTTCGTGAGGATCCGACGGATCGGCTGGTCGATATCTGCCTGCACCTGGGGGCGGATGTCTACCTTGCCGGGGCGGCCGGGGCGGACTACATGGACCTGAGGCGGTTTGAAGAACACGGCATCGCTGTGCGTTTCCAGTCTTTTTCGCACCCGACGCATCCCCAGCTCTTTGGGGGCTACATATCCCACCTGTCGGTGGTTGATTTATTGATGAATTGTGGTCCGAACAGTTTGTCGGTTATCCGACAGGCCCAAACCAGATAAACAAGGACAGCGGGTGTAAACACAATGAATATTCTTGCCATCGGCGCCCATCCGGATGACATTGAGTTCGGCTGTGGCGGTTCATTGATCAAATACGCGGACAAGGGGAACGATGTCTTCCTTCTGGTTATGAGCAAGGGGGAGATGGGGGGGGAACCGACCGTTCGAGGCGCCGAGCAGGAGAGGGCTGCAGCAGTAATCGGCGCAAAGGAGTTGTTCTGGGGCGGGCTTGTGGACACCCGAATCGACATCAGCCGCGACAACATCCAGCGGTTGGAGTCGGTGATCAAAAAAATCAACCCGGACGTCATTTTCTGCCACAATCCCTATGATACCCACCAGGATCACCGGCATCTGGCCCAATTGACGATTTCAGCCACCCGCAACATACGCAATGTGCTGTTTTATGAAGGGCCCACCACGGAGCGCTTTGATCCCCAGGTGTATATCGATATTTCGACCGTTCTTGACCGCAAAATCAAAGCCCTGATGGCCCATCAGTCTCAGATCGAGAAAACAAACATCCAGGATGTATCGATCCTCGAGATCGCCCGTTCCTGCGCTAATTTCAGGGGGATCCAGGGCCGTGTGCGATATGCGGAAGCATTTTTGGCGCTCCGTCTGTTCATTAATGTATAAGGCACACCGAGGGCCGTCCTCAGAATCAATGATCGTCTAAAAAACCCGACAGCTTAAGGTCATGATGTTGAATCCCGAAACAGACCCCAGGAACGCCCCCTTCATTTCCCATTCTCGTCCGTATCTCGACGAGGAAGAGGTAAAATCCATCGAAAAAGTCCTGCGCTCCGGTCTTATCGCCCAGGGGGAGGAGGTTAAAAAATTTGAAAAGGCGTTCTGCGAAAAACTCGGTCTGGGCCACGGGGTTGCCGTCAGCTCCGGTTCCGCTGCGCTTCACCTGGCGCTCATCGCTGTGGGGGTGAAATCAGGCGATGAGGTCATCATTCCCAGCTATGTCTGTTCGGCATTGCTCCAGTCTGTCCGCAGTTGCGGAGCGGTGCCGGTGGTGGCTGATGTGGACCCCAAAACCGGCAACATCGATCCTGCGGATGTAAAAAAGAGGGTATCCCCCCGCACGCGTGCACTCATCGTCCCCCATATGTTCGGTTTTCCAGCGGCCATCGACCGCCTGCTCGCTCTGGATATCCCGCTGATCGAAGACTGCGCCCAGGCCATCGGAAGCACCTGGCGGAAAAAACCGGTGGGAAGTTTCGGCGCTGCGGCTGTTTATTCGTTCTACGCCACCAAGGTGATGACCACGGGCGAAGGGGGGATGGTGGTGTCCGGATCCCGTCAATTGGTCAAGCAGGTTCTGGATCTAAGGGATTATGATAAAAAGGCGAGGGATGCCCACCGGTTTAACTACAAGATGACCGATATTCAGGCGGCCCTGGGGCTGGCTCAGATCAGGCGGCTGGATTTTTTCATCGACCGGCGCAGGGAAATCGCACGCAGGTACACGGATGCGTTCAAAGCCCTGGACCTGGATTTGCCGCCCATGGATCCGGGTCACATCTATTTCAGGTATATCATCGGGTTAAACCGGCGGAGCGATCTTAAGCAGTGGATACAGGAGCTACGGCATTACAGAGTCCACTGTGAAAAGCCCGTGTTTAAACCCATTCATGAATACCTGGGGTTGTCCGGGTATCAGGGAACGGACAGGGTGCATGATCGGTGTATTTCAATTCCGATTTATCCGGCGTTGAAGGATGAGGAGATCTCCCGCGTCATCCGCGCGGTGACGGCGGTTTATCAAAAAACGGCGGGCGCGGCATGAATCAGACGAGATTTCGCCTTTCTTTATATTTACCCTCGTTGATTTTAACCGGCGTGTTGCTGCTGCCTCTGGTCCGGAATCGATTTGCGGATTTTGGGCTCAGGTCGCTCTATATCCTTTTGGTTGCCTATGGCCTTTCTTTTTCCCTGACGCCCCTGTGCGGTGAAATCGCCAGGTGCCTTAACATCCTCGACAAGCCGGATGCCAGAAAGCTGCACCTGGAGGCCACGCCTCTGTTTGGCGGCATCGCCGTTTTTTTGGCGCTGATGACCGCTGTTCTTTTAAACGGCATATTCACAAAACCCTTTGGCATTATCTTAATCGCTTCCGCGGTTGTTTTTTGCATGGGCCTGGTTGACGATATCAGAGAGATTTCAGCATCCCTGAAAATGATTGTCCAGTTGCTGGTCGCCGCGGTGGTCATTCTGTTCGGGGTGCATTTGAGGGTCATTCCGGAGCATCTGGGCGTTATGGCGGCAGCAGGGAATATCCTTTTAACAGCGCTCTGGATCACCGGCATCACCAATGCCATGAATTTTTTCGATGGAATGGATGGGCTGGCCGGCGGGTTGGGAGCAATGATCGCATTTTTTCTCGGGGTTATCGCTTTCCAGACATCTCAACCCCATCTTGGATGGCTTTCCGTTGCAGTGATGGGAAGCTGTCTTGGGTTTTTACCCTATAACCTCAAGGGCAAGGGGCGCGCTTCCATCTTTCTGGGAGATGCAGGGAGCACAACCATCGGATTCATTCTGGCCTGTATCGCGGTAACGGGCGAATGGGCACATAACAATCCGGTGGTTTCCCTCGTCTCTCCCCTCCTGATATTCTGGGTGCTGATTTTTGACATGGTGTATATCAGCGTTGATCGTATTCTGTCGGGCAGGGTGTCCAATGTCCGTCAATGGCTGGATTATGTCGGGCAGGATCATCTCCACCACCGCCTGGCCCAAGTCATCGGAAGCCAGAAAAAAAGCGTGATCTTTATTTATTTATTGACGGTGTGTTTGGGTATCAGCGCGCTTGTTCTAAGGAATGCCGGTTCGCTGGATGCCGCATTGCTTGTCGCTCAGGCTGTAATTTTGGTGACTTTGATTTCAATACTGGAGCGTTATGGAAGATTCGGGCCTTCGGATTGAACGTCATCTTAAACAGATTGATTTTATTTGGATCCATGCGGCGCCGCCCACCCCCTATTTTGTCTATTACTCAGCCTTTGAGCCGTAAATGCTCATGAAATGCCCATCCGTGTTGCGGGGTGTCCTGAACCACCCCCGTGATGCTGCCGTAGCTGAACCACTTTTCAACCCCGAGCAGCTTGGCGGTCTGATTTTTTTTAACCCAACTTCATGGTCTTAAAAAAAATTTCGTGCGATACCGGCATGTTAGGTAGTG
>DYLE01000112.1 GCA_020722245.1 Desulfonema limicola | reverse complement strand
CAACATCCCCTCCCATCCGGTGATCGACAAGCGGATGGTGAGCCGCCTGAAACGCGTATTCAACAGCTATGCGGAGCGCAGAACCCTTGTAAGCCGGGGGCTTTTGGCCGGCCGCATCGACCGCCGGCGGCTTTACCGGGCGGCCTTGACCGGCCGTTGTTTTCAGTCGGTGGAGCGGGTGCCGAGCCTGGACTGGAGCGTGGGCCTTCTGGTGGATGCCAGCGGATCCATGCGCGGCCGCAAATGGCGAATGGTGGAAAACACCGTGGCCAATATCCACAAGGCGCTCACCGGCTATCATAACCGCTTAAACGCATGGGCCTATTTTGAGGTCAACGGCATCTGCATGATTTCCACGCTGATTCAACAGGACCGGCTGCTGTCCATTCCGCCTTCGGGTCAGACCGCATCCGGCCAGGCCATTATCGCGGCGGCCAGCATGATGCCCCAAAAAGCCAAACAAAAAATTTTGATTCATGTAACGGACGGGGAATCGAACCTGGGATGCGATGTCTCGTTGGGCATGGCCCTTTGCAGGCGGCAGAACATCCACCTGATCACTTTAGGGTGCGGCTATAAGAACAGGGCCGCCATGGAGGATCAGTACGGCCGAAGCATCCAGTTTGTGGATTATTTCGAACAGCTTCCAACCGCCGTGGAATCGCTGTTGAAGTGGGTGTTTGTCTATTTATGGAACAGGCCCGGGGTAAAACCCGACTAAAAGAGGAGTAAACCCATGCCGACGGAGGTCTTGCTCAAGGAGATCAGCGGAAACATAGGGACCCTCAAGCTGAACCGGCCCGAGCGGAAGAACGCGCTTTCACCGGATCTTCTGGTGGAGATTCATCTGACCCTAAAAAAATGGGAGGAGGAGGGGACGGTGCGGTCGGTGGTGATCACCGGCAATTCCGAAAAAACCTTTTGTTCCGGGTACGACATCCTGGCGATTCCGACAGACCTGACCCTTGAGGCCGCCCAGATTTTAAAAACAGAAAACCCCCTGGAGCTGGCGCTCAACACCGTCAAGGGGTTTTCCTATCCGGTGATCGCCATGATCAACGGGGACTGTTTTGGGGCCGGCCTGAACCTGGCCATGTGCTGCGATATCCGCATCGGAGCGGATCACATCCGGGCGGGCATGCCGCCGGCGCGGCTGGGGCTGGTGTATCATCCGGAGGGGCTGCGGCAGTTCGCCGAGGTGATCGGAATGGCCAAGACCCGGGAGATTTTTTTCACCGCTCATACCTACAAGGGGGCCGAGGTAAAGGAGATGGGGCTGGTGGATCATCTGGTGCCCATGGCCGATCTTTCAAAAACGGTGTATCAAATGGCCGAGGAGATTTCCGGCAACGCGCCGCTTTCCCTGAAAGGAACCAAAGCGATTTTAAACATGATGGCCAAGCAGCCGGAAATTTCCGCCGATGACCGGACAAAGGCCCAGCAGCTCATTTTTGAAGCCTTCAACAGCGATGACTTGAAAGAGGGGCAGACCGCGTTTCTGGAAAAGCGCAAACCCGTGTTTAAAGGAAAATAGAACTCAACACCACAAAGGAGAAAGACATGCCATCTACACCCTGGGACATCGGATATATCCCTTATAAACACGCCGTCATGCATCCGGACAAGGCCGCGGTGATCTTCGAGGATCAGCCGGTCACCTATGGTGAGCTGGAGCGGAACATCAACCGGTGCGCCCATATGCTTCAGGCAAAGGGCCTGAAAAAGGGGGATCGGGTCTGCGTGCTGATGCTAAACTGCATGGAGTTTCTGGAGATCTATTTCGCCACGGCCAAGCTCGGCGGTATTTTCGTGCCGTTAAACTGGCGGCTGCTGGGGCCGGAGCTGGAATACCAGATCAATGACTGCGCCGCGCGGTTTCTGTTTTTTCATGATTCGTTTCTGGGCAGCATCGACCTGATCCGGTCGCGGCTCACCGTGGAGGCGGACAAGTTCATCTACCTTAAAAACGGCGGGCCTCAGATCCCCGGGTTTGAGCTGCCGGAGTGCCCGCCATGGGCGGAATCCTACCCGGAGTTGGTGGCGGACCAGGCGTTCGTGAAACCCTCGCTGCACCAGCCGGTTTTCATGGAGGATCCCCTGGCCATCGTTTACACCTCCGGGGTTACGGGAAACCCCAAGGGCGCGGTCCTGTCCCATGGGCAGACCTTTTTTAAGAACTTTCAGATCAGCACCTACACCAACGCCAGCCCCAACGACGTGCTGATCGCCCAGATGCCCCTGTTTCATTCAGGGGGGCTGTTTATCGTGGCGACCCCGGCGCTGAACTCCGGCATGACCATGGTCATGCGAAGAGGCTTTAACCCCAATGAATTCGCCGAGGACATTCAACGCTACAAGGGGACCATTGTTTTCGCCCTGACCACCATGTGGCGCATGATCCTGGATTCAGGAAAGCTGGATGAAATCGATGTCTCCAGCGTTCGGTGCGTGGTGGGCGGAGGCGAGCGGACCCCGCCCTCCCTGTTTGAAGCCCTGGCCAAGCGAGGGCTTTATATGCAGCAGGGGTTCGGGCAGACCGAGAACTCCGCCATGACCCTGCTCCCCAGAGAGGATATTTTCCGCAAGATGGGGTCGGTGGGCAAGCCCGGTTATTTTACCGACATCTGGGTGGAGGATACCAGCGGAAAGCGGCTTGCCCCGGGCGAGATCGGAGAGATCGTGGCCAAGGGGCCCACGGTCATGAGCGGTTACTGGAATCTTCCGGAGATAACGGAAAAAACCATTGTGGACGGGGTGCTGCATACCGGAGACCTGGGGTATATGGACGAGGAGGGGTATTTCTTTGTGGTCGACCGGGAAAAGGACATGTACCGAAGCGGCGGGGAAAACGTGTATCCCGCGGAGGTTGAAAAAATCCTTTTAAACCACCCGAAAATCGCCCAGGTCGCCATCATCGGGGTCAGCGATGATAAATGGGGGGAGGTGGGCATGGCATTTATTGTTCCGGCAAAGGAAGGGGATTCAGTCACAGTGGATGAGATCAGAGGTTTTCTAAAAGAGAAGGTGGCGAAATACAAGCATCCGGCAAAGGTGATGATGGTCACGGAGCTGCCGCTCACCGCCACCATGAAGGTCAAAAAATCCGAGCTCAAGAAAAAATACGCCGAATCCGCCCATTGACCTCCAAGGAACTCAGGCTTTTCAAATTTGGGAGGTGGAGGATTTGACCACAGAGATCACAGAGGACACAGAAAATTTTTTCATTTTTTTCTCTATGTTCTCTGTGGTGAAAATATTTTAAAGGAACCGATTCGCAACTTCCTGTAGAAATACTTCAAAGCTGGATCAGATATTTTTTACGAGTCCGTCACCTTTTGAATTTTAACTGAGGGATTTTATACATAAGGAGCGCACCGCATGGATGAGTTCTTACAAAAACGCTTGGCCGAGCTGGACGCCGTTCGGCAAAAGGTTCGCATGGGCGGCGGCCGGGAAAAAATCGATCAGCAGCATGCCGGCGGCAAGCTGACCGCCCGGGAGCGCATCGACCTTCTACTGGACCCGAAAAGCTTTCTGGAAATGCATATGCTGGCCGGTCATGCCGTGGACATGCCCTCAGACGGCCTGATCTGCGGCAGCGGCGAAATCAACGGCCGCAAGGTGTTTGTCTACTCCCAGGACCGGACCGTCCGCGGCGGATCCGTGGGGGTTGAGCACGGGTACAAGATGTACCGCACCATCGAGCAGGCGTTGGAGATGCGGGTGCCGCTTGTCGGGCTTCACGACTCTCCAGGCGCCCGCCTGCCGAATTCCGATGAACTGGACTGGATGGGCCAGCGGAAAAGATCCATTTTTTCGAACATCTCGCAAAAACACGGCGGCGCCATTTTTTTCCCCAACACCTTGAGTTCCGGGATTATTCCCCAGATCTCGGCGATTGTCGGCAGCTGCGGCGGGATCTCGGTGTATTCTCCGGCCCTAAACGATTTTGTTTATATGGTTGATCACATCAGCCATATGTTTATTACCGGGCCCATGGTCGTCAAGATGGTCACCGGCGAGGATATCAGCATGGAAGACCTGGGCGGCGCCAAGGTGCACGCCCAGGTGACCGGAAACTGTGATTTCCGCGTGCCGGACGAGCAGACCCTGTATCAGGAAATCCGTCGGCTGCTTGGCTTTTTGCCGTTAAACTGCGATGAGAAACCGCCGGCATACCCCTGCGATGACGATATCACCCGATCCTGCGATGTGATCAATGATATCGTGCCCACATCTCCGGCCAAGCCCTTTGACATGCACCGGGTCATTCAGGCCGTTGTGGATCACGGCGATTTTCTTGAGGTTAAAAGAGAGTTTGCCGGTGAGATCATCGTGGGGTTCGGCCGTATGAATGGAAAGACCGTGGGGTTTGTCGCCAACCAACCCATGGTCAAGGCCGGAGCGCTCACCGTGGATAGCTCGGACAAGCAGGCCCGGTTCATCAGGTTCTGCGACTGTTTCAACATTCCCTTGGTCATGCTGGTGGATACCCCGGCCTACATGCCCGGCTCGGATCAGGAGCACGCGGGCATCATCCGGCACGGCGCCAAGGTGCTCTACGCCCTGTGCGAGGCCACGGTGCCCCGAATCGTCGTGGTGCTGCGCAAGGCCTACGGCGGGGGCAACCTCGGCATGGGGGTGCTTCCCGGGCTGGGGAGTGATCTGGTGGTCTACTGGCCGATCATGGAAACCGGCATTCTGGGGGCCGAGCAATCGGTCATGCTGCTTTACGGCAAGGATAAAAATTTTCAGACCCCAGGGTGGCTGGACAAAAAGCTTGCGGAGTACCGCGAAACCTATGCTAATCCCATCTATGATGTTTCCTCAAACATCAACGTAGAAGACGTGATCGCACCCGCTGAGACCCGCCGGTACCTGATCCGGGCGCTTTCTATGCTGGAAGGCAAAAAGGCGCTCCGGCCCCAGAAAAAGCATGGAAACATTCCGCTTTAAGAATGATTGGTCAAACCATTTTTATGCCTGAAGCGGGTTAGTCAAAAGGAATTGATTTAATCCGGTCCCGGGGTGTATCTTATAATCTCATGTCATGCAGGGGATGAACATGGGATGAGGTATCCATTTTTATCAACGGAGAACTGATGCCGAATAGATTCTCAAAAAAGGCGCTTGAGGAAAAAATCACCCAGCTTGAGCAGATGATAGGGGCCTTGAGCGCTCAAAATCAGTTTTTCGAGCTGCTGATAAACAACCTGCCGGGTCTGTTTTATCTTTTTGACAGTGATTTTAAAGTCCATAAATGGAATCAGAATGTGGAAACCGTCACCGGATACTCCAGCGAGGAGGTCCAGACCCGGCATCTTTTTGACCTGTTCACCGGCGAGGACCTGAAGAATATTCAACGCAGCATTGAAAAGGCGTTTGTTGAAGGGGAAGCCACGGTGGAAGCCGTGCTGACCAACAAGGAGGGTCGTAAAATCCCCTACTACTTCACTGGGGCGAGCACCACCCTTAAAAATAAAAAGTTTTTAATCGGTATGGGCATCGACATCAGCCAGAGAAAGCATGCGGAAAACGCCTTGAGGGAGAGCGAAGCGCTTTACCGTCTGCTGGCGGAGCGAATGACCGAGGGGGTTGTTCTTTTCTATGATTTTCATATCCTGTTCGCCAACAACGCCTTTGCCGCCATGCTGGGCTATGAGAACCCCAGCCAGCTGTTAAAAAAAAACGTGATGGACATGGTTGCCGAGGGGTTTTCCGTGTATTTTCGGGAGATGTATGAAGCCATCCAGAACGGTCACGGCACAGAGAGGTTTTTTGACGCCCGCTGGATCACCCGTCAGAAAAAGGAGATCTGGGTGGAGGGAAGGGCGAACCTGATCCGATGGAAGGAACAGCCTGCCGTGCTGCTCACAGCCCGGGATATCACCCAGGCCCGGTTGAAGGAGATTTTTTTAGAGAAGCAGACCGAAACCTTAAGAAGGGAAAACATCAACCTGAGGTCTTCCATCAAGGACCGCTACCGGCTCGGCGAGATCATCGGAAAAAGCGAGGCCATGCAAAAGGTCTACGAACGGATCCTGGACGCGGCCGCGTCCAACGCCAACGTGGTGATCTACGGGGAATCCGGAACCGGCAAGGAGCTGGTTTCACGGGCGGTTCACAAGATGAGCCGGCGCGCCGCCAAACCCTTTGTTCCGGTGAACGCCTCGGCCATTCCAGAAACCCTGCTGGAGAGCGAATTTTTCGGATACAAGAAAGGCGCCTTTACCGGCGCCGATACGGATAAGGAGGGATACCTGGACCTGGCCAACGGCGGCACCCTGTTTCTCGACGAGGTGGGGGATTTGAGCCCGGCCTTGCAGGTCAAGCTGCTGCGGGCGATTGAGGGCGGCGGATACTCCCCCGTGGGCAGCAGCGTCATCAAGAATTCCGATTTCCGGATTATTTCCGCCACCCATAAGAACCTCTATCAACGGATCAAAACCGGCAGAATGAGGAAGGATTTTTTTTATCGCATCCATATCATTCCGATTTATCTGCCCCCCTTAAGGGAACGGAAGGATGACATTCCGCTGTTAATCGATTATTTCCTGAAGATTTACTCCCCCCAGTCGGGCATCAGCCAGCTTCCCGCCCAGGTGATGGAAACCCTGATGAACTACAATTACCCCGGCAATGTGCGCGAACTCCAGAATATCATTCAGCGCTACCTGGCGGTTCGGTCCATCGACTTTTTAAACGGGGAGGCCGTCACCGTTGAAGCCGATGAAAAAAACAATCCGCCCGTTGAAATCAAATCTGGAGAAGGACTGGCCCTTCAGAAAAATGTCGATTCCATTGAAAAGAACACCATTCAACAGGCCCTGTTAAAGCACGGCAACAACAAAAGCCGCGCGGCCCAGGCCCTGGGCATCTCCCGCAAGACCCTCGCCCGAAAAATGAAGCGGTTTAATCTGTAAAAAACCAAAAGCCCGAACGCCGCATCCTTGATCCCGTCCTTATTCGCGTCAGCCGAGTGAACAATTGGTTATTGATCATGACTTCAAGTTTGAAAAATAAAACTTATGCATTTGGGAATGACCGCCCCATTCTAGAGACATGCTCCACAATGAGAGATAAAATGAGATTGCCTCTATGCTCCTGATGTGTTATACATGTATAGCAGATGAAGGAGGTACATTATGTTAGCGATCAGGCTGCCTAAAGAGATAGAAGACAGGCTCGCCGACCTGTCTGTAAAAACCGGCAGAACTAAAACTTATTATGTTCGGGAAGCCATACTCGAATATATAGACGATCTTGAGGATATTTATCTGGTTCAAGAGCGTATTAAAAAGCCCGTCCGTAAAATGACAATGGAAGAAGTGGAGAAAGAGCTTGGCCTGGACGATCGAATGGGATGAAAGGGCTTTTAAGGAATTTAAGCGTCTGGATCGAAAAGCCCAGGAAATCATTCGACGTTACCTGAAAGAACGGATTGCCGTCGACGATGATCCCAGAAGGTTCGGCGCTCCGCTCTCCCATGATTTGGCCGGATTCTGGAAATACCGGATCGGCGATTATAGAGTCATCCGCCATATAGAAGAAGACAAGCTGGTTGTCTTCATCGTCAGGGCCAGACACCGGAAGCATGCCTATAAAGACCAATCCGGATTGTCGCATCATTAATCCGGATCGGTTGGATAAAGAGGGCTTGACCGTGCGCATGGGTGTTGGATTTGCAATGAATGGCTTTTTTTAATGCCGGTGATGATTGAATAACGCAGGCGTGAAGCATTGGATCAAACTACGACCCTAAATCCCCTTACCGGTTTGTGATTGTCGGCCACTATGAAAGGAAGTCCCATTATTACTGAAGCCGGTAAAGCACCACCAAAAAAGATAAAGCAACTTTTTTTCTGTAAATTCAATTTGGGATTTGATCAGACTCCACTCTCATATAAATTTTACCTGCAGATTCCCATTCCTCGCTTACTTCCATC
>DYLE01000111.1 GCA_020722245.1 Desulfonema limicola | reverse complement strand
CCTTTGGTCATCATGGCGGCCATTCCTTTGTCCCTGATCGGTATACTTCCCGCGCATTGGATGCTAAACGCCTTTTTTACGGCCACGTCCATGATCGGGTTTATCGCCGGCGCCGGGATCGTTGTTCGAAACTCCATCATTCTGGTGGACTTTATCGAGCTGCGTCTTTCCGAAGGGATGCCCCTGGATCAGGCGGTGATTGACGCGGGCGCGGTGCGGTTCAGACCCATGATGCTCACCGCCGCGGCCGTGGTGGTGGGCGCGTCGGTGATCCTGCTGGATCCGATTTTTCAGGGGATGGCTATATCCCTGATGGCCGGCGAGGTGGCGTCGCTGCTGTTTTCCCGCATGGCGGTCCCCATCTTTTACTTCCTAGACAAGCGCTGGGAAATCGCGCATCATCTCGGAGCGCCCAAAGAAACCACCGGGCAGTAACCGCACCAAAATCCGGTCCATTCAGGCCGGGGGCCGTCTGGCAAGCAGACAGGCCCAGCCATGCCGGTGCGGCCGGCCGTGGGAGAGGTCGGGTTCCGTGGCCTCATAATAAAACAGCACCTCAAGTTCCGAAAAGGCGGATTTCAGCTCCCCATGGTCGAAATAGTAGGCCATGCATGGGGCGGTATCGCTGACGCCAGGTAAGGCTTTATTCATGGCATTCTTCACTTCTGCCCGATAGCCGGGGTCTGCAACGGTGAAAACATTGACATAGACGATTCCGCCGGGGGCCAGGGCGGTTTTGATATTGTGGATGGTTTGGGTGCGGAGTTCATCGGGCAGGTGATCCAGCACGGTGGCGGCGACAATGATCTCGTAATACTTTTCGAGGAAGGTAAAATCTTGAATGTCGATGGGTTCGGCCTGAATGCAAAGCCCCTGTTTTTCCGCCATCCCCTTCAGCTTTAAAATCCCCGGCCTGGAGCGGTCGACGGCCGTCACCCGGCATCCCCGGCGGGCCAGATACAAGGCGTAGCGGCCTTCACCGCATCCCAGGTCCAGAGCGGTTTTTCCGCAAACATCCCGGTTGTCAAAGTAGTCCGTAAACTCATCGCGAAGCGCTGTTCCATAATAGCAATCCGTGGAGCCGTACACGGCATCGAATGGCGTGATGGGGATGTTTTCAGGTGGCATGGTCTTTTAGGCTTATCGCTGAGGTTTTCGTCAGGGCTCATTTTTTAAATAATTTTCGCATAAATCCTTGAAAACAGCAAGCCGGATGTTTGAATGGATTGAATTAGATGTTGACTTCAACGGGCGGATTGGGTAGTTTGACAAGACCCGTAGTTGGAGGATAACCATCTGTTTCTATTATTTTTTAAAAAAAGCGGAGCGCAAGTTTTTCAGGTTTAAACCTAGGCCGCCTAAACGATTTTTAAGATATAATGATTCAGCCATACCTTGTGACCGCCCTTCATGCCGCGCTTGACGCCGGTATCGCCGTCCTTGAGGTCTACAGCGGGGATTTCTCCATTGAAACCAAGGCCGACGACTCCCCCTTAACCCTTGCCGACAGGCGCTCCCACTCCATCATCACCTCCGGATTAGAAGCTTTAAAAATTCCGGTTTTAAGCGAGGAGGGAAGAAACATCGCCTATGCTGAACGGCAGGGATGGGAATCCCTTTGGATCGTTGATCCCCTGGACGGGACCAAGGAGTTTATTAAAAGAAACGGGGAGTTTACCATCAATATCGCGCTGGTCCGCCGCCGACGGCCGATCCTGGGGGTGGTTTATGTGCCGGCGGAAAAGCAGCTCTATTTTGCGGCCGACTCTCTGGGCGCCTATCGAATGAAAGTTGAGGACCCCGCCGGCCTATCGGAAAACCCTATGGATGATTTTTTAAATAACGCCGAGCGGATCAGCGCCGACAGCTTCAGCGTCGCCCGTCCCTACACCATCGTGGGCAGCCGTTCCCATGCCACCCCTCAGCTTGAGGCCTATGTGGAGGAAAAACGGCAAGAGCAGGGCCGCGTGGATTTCATCGCCGCGGGAAGCGCCTTGAAGTTCTGCCGGGTGGCCGAGGGAAGCGCGGACCTGTATCCGCGCCTGGGTCCGACCATGGAATGGGACACGGCCGCCGGCCAGGCTGTGGCCGAGGCTGCGGGCGCCGCGGTGTTTGTCAAGGACACGGCAGAGCCGCTTTTATACAACAAGAAAGACCTAACAAACCCCTGGTTTATCGTATCAAACAGCAGACGATGACAAACAACGGCATCGATAACGCCCACGGCGGCCCCCTGGTGAACCTGCTGGTGGATGAAAAGCGGGCGGCCCTGCTTCGCGAGATCGCTTTGAGCCTTCCGGATATTGTGTTGAAGGATCGGCAGCTCTGCGATCTTGAGCTTCTGGCCACGGGCGGGTTTTCCCCCTTGCAGGGGTTCATGGTCCGATCGGATTATGAGTCGGTCATGGACCGGATGCGGCTGCAGAACGATATCCTGTGGCCGATCCCGATCTGCCTGGATGTTTCCGAGTCCCGGGCGCAGAGCCTTGAGGCCGGACAATCCGTGGCGTTAAGGGACCCGGAGGGTTTTTTGCTGGCCGTGATGCACGTGGAGGACATCTGGCGGGCGGATCTTCAGAGGGAGGCCGAAAAGGTCTATGAAACCACGGATATCAGCCATCCGGGGGTCGCCTACCTCTTTAACCGGTCCGGAGAATACTATATCGGGGGTAGGCTCGAGGTGGTCTCCCTGCCTCTGCATTTTGATTTTAAAAAGCTTCGGCTCTCCCCTGAAGAGGTCAGGAAGGTTTACGCCAGGCTGGGCTGGCAGCGGGTGGTGGGGTTTCAGACCCGCAACCCGCTTCACCGGTTTTTGTTTGAGATGACCACCCGGGCCATGCGGCGGGCAAAGGCCAACCTTCTTTTGCTTCCGGTGGTGGGCACGACCCGGCCCGGGGATTTTGATCACTACACTCGGGTGAGGTGCCACCAGGCCATCGCCAGGCATTACCCTCCGGATTCGCAGGTCATGGCGCTTCTGCCTCTGGCCATGCGGCTTTCCGGGCCCCGGGACGCCCTGCTGGATGCGATCATCGCTAAAAACTACGGCTGCACCCATTTTATCGTGGGGCATGATCACGCCAGCCCGGGTCCGGATAAAAACGGAAAGCCGTTTTACGGAGCGGATCGGGCCCGGGAGCTTGCCACGGCCCACAGCAAGGAGATCGGTGTTGAAATCGTGCCGTTTGAGAGGATCGTCTACCTGCCGTTTGAGGATGAATACCGGAGCGTGGACCAGGTGCCTGCCGGGGTTCAGACCATTTTTATGACCGGATCGGACATCCGGCGCCGCATCCGCGAAGGCAGGCATATTCCGGAATGGGCGACCTTTAGCGAGGTGGTTTGCGAACTGCAGAAGGCCTTTCCGCCTCCGTCCCGTCAGGGGTTTACGGTTTTTTTGACCGGGCTGTCCGGAGCGGGCAAATCCACCATCGCGCGGGTGCTCTATTCCAAGTTTCTTGAGATCGGGGACCGGCCCGTCACCCTTCTGGACGGCGACATCGTGCGCCAGCACCTTTCCAGAGAGCTGAGTTTCAGCAAGGAGCACCGGGACATCAATGTCCGGCGGATCGGGTTTGTGGCGGGCGAAATCACCAAGAACCGCGGCATCGCCATCTGCGCGCCGATTGCGCCCTATGAGTCCACGCGCCGGGAAATCCGGGAATGGATCGAGGCCTACGGCGGGTTCATCGAGGTGCATGTATCCACCCCCATCGAGGCCTGCGAGAAACGCGACCGCAAGGGGATGTACGCCAAGGCCCGGGCCGGGTTGATCAAGGGGTTCACCGGCGTGGACGACCCCTATGAAGCACCGGCATCGCCGGAACTGAGAATCAACACCACGGATCTGACGCCGGAGGAGGCCGCTCAGGAGATCCTGCTGTTTTTGGGCAAAAAAGGGTATATTTAGCCATGGAGAAAACAAAGCCGGTCATCGCGGTCATCGGCCTGGGGTATGTCGGACTGCCGGTGGCCATTGAATTTGGAAAGCGCTACTCCACCATCGGGTATGACCTTCAGCCGCATAAGATTGAGGCCTACCGCCGCCACGAGGACCCGTCGGGCGAGGTTTTGGAAGCGGAATTTTGCGCGGCTACAGGGCTTGCATTTACGACCGACCCGTCTGAGATCGCTAAAGGGGATTTTATTATCATCGCGGTGCCGACCCCCATCGACAAAGCCCGGCAGCCGGACCTGACGCCTTTAAGAGGCGCCACACAAACCGCCGGCCGCTATATGAAAAAGGGCGCGGTGGTGGTTTATGAATCTACGGTCTATCCCGGAACCACCGAGGAGGTCTGCGTGCCGATCCTTGAAGGGGTGTCGGGCAAAAAATGGAAGACGGATTTTCATGTGGGGTATTCCCCGGAGCGGATCAACCCCGGGGATAAACAGCATACCCTGACCCGCATCGTCAAGGTGGTGTCAGGCGACACCCCGGAGATCTGCGAACGCTTGGCAGAACTTTACGGCTCGGTGATTCCCGCCGGCATCCACCGCGCCCCAGACATCAAAACCGCCGAAGCCGCCAAGGTGATCGAGAACACCCAGAGGGACCTAAACATCGCCCTGATGAATGAGCTGGCTGTGATTTTCGATAAACTGGGCATCGACACCCTAAGCGTGCTGGCCGCGGCTGAAACCAAATGGAACTTTCTTTCGTTTCGTCCGGGTCTGGTGGGCGGACACTGCATCGGCGTGGATCCCTATTACCTGACCCATCGGGCGGAGAGGGCAGGGTATCATCCGGAGGTGATCCTTGCAGGCCGCAGAATCAATGACCATATGGGAAAATTCGTGGCTGAAAAGGCGGTCAAGCTGATTGCGCCGCACCATCATAACCTCAAGGATGCAAGGGTCGCCATTCTGGGACTGACGTTTAAGGAAAACTGCGCAGACCTGAGAAATTCCCGGGTCATCGACATCATCGGGGAACTGGAATCCTACGGCATTTCGCCGATTGTCCATGATCCGCTGGCGGATGCAAGCGAGGCCAAACGGTTCTACAACGTCAAGCTGAGCCCATGGGATGAACTTTCCGGGCTTGATGCGGTGATCATCGCTGTTGCCCACGCCTACTACAAGTCACTGCCATTAGAAAAAATTATATCAATCTTAAATTCAAATAGTTATATTATTGATATTAAATCAATACTTGATGCTTCGAAGGTCCGGGAGGCCGGCATCAAATACTGGAGGCTGTAGGCCGTCTGTTTTATCAGAGGGTCTTGTCGAAACTTACGCCGATGCCGTGTTCCGCGATCCATGCGATGCTGCCGGTGATTTTAACGTATTTTCGGGTCCGGGGGTGCTCCAGGTTGAGGGTGATGCGATCCCCCACTGAAAAATGTCCGGTATGACCCTTGGCCTCGATAAACACCCCGCCAAGGCTTATATTTTTGGTGTTCCCCTGATAAAGAACGTCCTTTACGCTGAAATGAACCGGGCTCAGGTATTTTGACCTGCCGTATTTCCGCTTTGTCGTTCCGGTATAGGACATGAGATCGCTGAGCAGCTGGCAGCGCTCCTCCAGCGACATCTTCATAATCAGCTCGATCAAATCCGTGGTGATATTGGCCGTGCTGCTTTTTTTTTCGGGGAGCTTTTTAAACTCGTTGAATTTTTCCAGCAGCTTGCCCTTGTCGGAGCGCGACATTTTCATGACCAGACCGATCAGGCGGTTGGTGACCACGGAGATGTTGGCGCCGCTGGTCATTATTTTTTTCTGAAGCGGTTTGTTTTCAGGGCTTAAATCGACCTCATCGAAAAGATCCTTGATCGATACGTCCAGGGCGGATGCCAGACGGGCGAGGGTGTTTAAGCCGCAGTAGGCGATTCTTTCAGAGCAGGCGTTTTGAATCGTCACCTGGGGCACGCCTGTTTTTTCGTTCAGCTCCCGGACTGTAAGGCCCTTTTGGGCCATGACCGCCTTGACCCTGCTGATTATTTTTCGGGGCATGAGGATCGCCTTTCAGGAATCATTCGTCTTGCCCGGCCGCGACGGGCATGATGAATCATATATCCGGATAAATTATCTTATTGATTATCCAGTATACGCTCCGGCTGAAAGTTTACAAAAGGTTTTTATTTGTCGTCGTACCATAGGGTGATCCCGCCCCTGACCTTTTCATAATAGATGATGTCGGCGTCAATGGTGTCGTGAAGGAAGGCTTTGGACCGGTATGAAACCGGCTTGATGGACACCGGGCGGATGCCGAGGTATCCGTCGATCCCCCTGGATTCCTCGTCAGGACCTGCCAGCCGGTAAGAGGTGTTCTTTTGATGGGCGAGTTTTTTTAAAATGCTTTCCTGAAACCGCAAGCCGGCGTAGGTTTTAGTCAGAATGAGCTCCTTGATCCACCGGTGGACCATATCCCTGTCGATGCCCGCCATGGCCTGCTTCATTTTTAGAATCATGGCGTAGGTTTGATCTGTTGCCTGATCAATCGCATCCGGATACCGGCTTTCATACCAGCTGACCCAGCCGGCGTAGCTGGTTCCCGGGAACTGTTGTATCAGTTCGGACATCTGCCCCACCTTCTGCGGCCGGGTGGCCTGGGCGTTCTGATTCGCCAGATTGATGAGCTGGGTGGTGTAGGTGGGATAGGGCTCGGATTTTCCAGCGATTTCTTCCATGATTTCTTGCGTGCTGATGGTGATCTGTTTTTTCTCGGCGCCTGCCGGTTTTCGGTCCTCAGCGATTGTCAGACCGGTCAGAACAAGGGTGAGGACGATACACCAGGCCGTAATCCATGGAAATTTTGGTTTCATTTAATGCCCCCTTTATCTGGTTGTGTTTTTATGTTCGGCGGTTCTTTTAAACGCCGTAGGCCGGGTTTCACAACCCGGCAATGATCATCAAACCATTAAAACCGGGTTTCACAACCCGGCAAAGGCGGTTGTCGGGATTGGAATCCCGACCTACGGGCCGGGTCTCATAACCCGGCAAAAGCGATGACCTTTTGACATTACCTAATTTTTTGGCCATAATGTCGGTAATCAAATTCAACCCCGGCTCGATTATCATAGGTGTTTCGGCAAATGGTTTTAAAAAAGAATTTAAAACGCTCCCCGACGGTTGACAAAGGACTGGTTGCGCTGTTTCTTCGAATGTCGCCGGAAGAGCGGGTGCTGGCAAATGATAACGCAGCCCGCGCCGTCATGGAATTAAAAAATGCCTTCAAACAGCAAAAAACAGGCGCACGCGGATCTCGGCGCAATCCTTGAAGGGCTGGTAAAAGCAAACGTAAGATTTATCCTGGTCGGTGGACTCGCGGCAGTGATCCAGGGTGCGCCGGTCACAACCCTGGATGTGGATATCGTCTGCGACCGGTCCGAAGAAAACATTTCAAGACTGTTTGATTTTTTAAGGTCAGTCGGTGCTGTTTTCCGCCGTCCGGATGACAAAACAATACCCCTGAAAAGAGAGGATGTTTCCAGTTTTGTGCATGCCTTGCTATCCACTCGTCTCGGTCCCCTTGATGTGTTGGCGGTGATTGAGGAGGGGAAAACCTATAACGACCTCATTGATCACACCGTTCAAATTAAGTTCAGAGGCCATACCCTTCATGTGCTTAACCTTGAAACGTTAATCAGGCTTAAAAAAACCTCCAAAAATCCAAAACACCGGCAGCAGATTCCTGTTCTTGAGGAGGTCCTCCGGCAATTAAAAAAAGGATAGGCTTTTGTCGGGATTGGAATCCCGACCTACGGGCTACGGGCCGGTTGTGTTTTTATATTCGGCGGTTTTTTTCAAATGCCGTAGGCCGGGTTTCATAACCCGGCGATGATTCCAAACCTTTAAAACCGGATTTCTTAACCCGGCATTAAACTCCGCCTCAATAAAAAATTCAGGCCGATAGGATCACAGGATTTTTTTTGCCGTAATGATTGATGCATTGGTAAAAAGTCAGCTGTGAGCGAGATTGAGGCTTTCGGGGGAATAAGCGGTTTGCATTGAATGCGTT
>DYLE01000110.1 GCA_020722245.1 Desulfonema limicola | reverse complement strand
TCTCCTCCCCCGAACTGATCGCCAGCGAGGCGCTCCACCCGCTGCCGGGGCAGGTCGGCCAAAATATCCGCAATCCGCATTATTGCCATGAAGGGGTTATTTTTTCAGTTCAACCGCCCGCCGGGCCAGGGCCAGGCCTGTAGCCAGGATCGTCGTCGCCTGCTTTTCCTTGGTGTGATACCCTGAGGTGCGGCTGGTGGTCTGACGGATGACCAGCACTTCCACATCATCCTCGACCTTGAATTCCTTGGTGATGTTTTTCGGGGGAGAGAACTCGTCATGGATCTTGGACAGCCCGAATCCCTGCCGGGCCACCAGCACCACGTAAAAATAGGGATAGCTGTGGCCGTTCACCGTATTGGCCACCACCTGGCCATAGAGACCCAAGAAATCTTTAGGCTGGTTTTTGACGCTGATCCGGATTTTCACGTCTTCCGGGATTCTCCGCTCACCGCCCTTCATGAGCATGAAATATTCCACATCCACACCGGCCAGCCAGGGCTGGGTTTTTGTTTTCAAAACCTTCTGAAAGGTTTTGATTTTTAGAATCAGCAGGGGTTGGGTCAGAATGGAACGGATGCCGGTGAACCAGTGGGGAAACAGGAGCAGGGCCGCATCCCCGCTGATGATCACGGCAACCGGATTTTGTGTATCCACGCCCTGCATCAGGAAAATCCCGATGACCGCCGCCAGCACTGCAAACACGAAAAGCCCGAGCGTATTGGTAACGTCCAGAAGGCTCCGGTCCCAGCGGCGCATGTCCCGATGGAGCCGCTCCACTTCCTGGAATTTGGTCCGGTTGACTTTTTCCCAGGTGGCCGCAGGATCGAATTTGCCGAAGTGGACCCGGTTGTCGTAGCCCCGGACCACCAGCAACAGGCTTCCCAGAAGCACAAGGGCGCATCCGGGGAAAAACGCCGTCATGGCGGCCTGAAGGGCCATTCCCGAGAGGATCAGCAAAAAACTGATCATCATGCGCCGATGATAGGCCAGGGATTTCCAGATGTGAAAGACCACCACGTCCCGATTTTCGGCCGAGGACTCCGGATTTTTCATGGAATCGATCCTCCGCTGGAAGGCATTACCGTCCGACACCGCGAACCCTTATTATATTCTATGTGTTTTTCCCGTTCCAGCTCCGCAAAACCGATCTTTCGCCAATACAGCGGACAGGCCCCGTTGCAGATGTGGAAATCCTCGCAGGTCCGGCAGAACGGATGGGCGAATCCCTTGTCCCGGCATTTTTCGGCCTTGATCGTGTGCCAGATGCCTTCAAAGTCATCGGTCAACAGGTTGCCCACGGGATCATCCCAGGACGCGCAGGGAATGACATCCCCGTTCGGGGTTACGGAGATGAGGCCGTCGCAGGCGCTGCATCCCTTGTTTCCCAGGCCGTGGGCCACGGAATTGAACATGCACATGGGCAGCGGCGAATACCACATGAATTCCACGCCCGCCTCCCGGCTGTGTTCCATAATTTTTTCAATCCACCTTCCGGCCCGGCTGTAAGGCAGAATCAGGTGATCGTGCATGGCCCCGGAGCCTGCCGGGATCATCAGGTTCATGCTGAACCGGTCGTTTTTTAAAACCTTTTGCACAAACCCGGGCAGATCCAGGCAATTTTCCGCATTTGCGGCGCATAGGGTCGTGTTGGAATGGGTCAGGATGCCCGCGTCTTTTAAATATCCCACGGCCCGGACGCTTTTTTCAAAAGCCCCGGACACGCCCACGATCCGGTCGTGAATCTTCGGGCTGGTGCCTTCAATGCTCACCTGGGCCGAATCCAGACCCCGGTCCGCCAGGGTTTTCGCAAAGGCTTCGGAGATCAGGGTCCCGTTCGTGATGAGATTCACTCGCATGCCCAGGGATTTGGCAAAGGCCACCAGATCCGGCAGGTCCGGCCGCAGGGTGGGTTCTCCGCCGGAAAAACTTACCGACGGCGCCTTGGCCTGATGAAATATTTTCGCCAGCACCTGTTTGACCTGGTTCGTGGTCATTTCGCGGGTGCCGGCCGGT
Organism: Desulfonema limicola; assembly: GCA_020722245.1. Lineage (GTDB taxonomy): Bacteria > Desulfobacterota > Desulfobacteria > Desulfobacterales > Desulfosalsimonadaceae > DYLE01. Next base: position 5,953 of record DYLE01000110.1, on the reverse strand, counting down.
TTACCGGCATTGCCGCATCCCGCATAGCAGAAGGCGCATTTCAAATTACAGCGGTAGCTGAGGGCCACTTCCGACAGCACGGGATAGTCCGAGAACTTCATTTCAAAAGGGGCCGACACCACCGCGGGATTGTCCGAGAAGGCATCCGGCCGGCCTTCCAGCCGGGCCTTGACCGCATAGAGAAAATGGGCCACGTCCGCCGTTCTTCCGGGGTCCCGGCCGATCCGGTCAAGCATCTCCCGAATCGTCATGCCGTCCATGAGGGCCTTTAAAATCCGCGCCCCCATGGCATTGAGCTTCTGGACGCTGTTGGGCCGCTTGATGAGGAGGTTGTCCTCCAGGCGCACGAAAATATAGGGCCGGACGTTTTCGATGAATTCGTCCACCCAGGCAAGGTCGATCATCGCCGTCATCAATGCGACCCCCCGCTCACGCAAGCCGAATGACACGCGGAATGGCAAGCCGAGTGACAGGCGCTGTGGCATGCGGAATGACAGGCGCTGTGGCAGGCGTCATGGCAGGCGGTCATGTCCAGGCTCAGGTCCGTGGACACCGGCCCCTGGACCAGGTGATCCACATCCATGGGAATGGCGGTTTCATGCTGGCAGGGGTTTCGGTCCTCTGCATAGCGGGTGCGGTAATAGGGATGGGTGTTGTGATACCACAGGTACCAGCGGATGTCCGAGGTCCGCCGGGGTCTTGTCTCATCCGGGCCGTCCGTTCCGGCCCGGATCTGATCGATATAATATTGCCGGGTGGCGTCCACGTCCGCATCCCAGGCCTTGGCCTGGATGGTCCGCACAGCCGTATTCATCAAATTCTCCAGCTCATGCTGGGAAAACGCCCCGTCATCGGAAAGGCAGCTGAAAAACAGGCGTTCGTAATCATCCAGGCGTCTCGGTTCCGGTGTTTGCAGAACTTTGACCCGCAGGGGATCTTTTGACACCACCCTGAGAAATCCCTCCGCTTCCATGGACGCGAGCATGGCGCTGAAAATGCGCTTTACGGGCAGGCCCAGATAAAAGGCCGCTTCCAGGGGGGGTGAGATCCTTGCAGATTTTCCCCGTTTTCCGGAAGGTGGAGAGAATGAGCTTGGGCGGGGTCCAGTTTAAGCTGTCCCACCGGATCCCGTCCAGCCCCTTGTGGGCCATGACCATGGATTTCTGCTTGCCTTTCACGATCAGGGTGTAAACCCCGAGCAACACCAGCATGCCGATATAAAGCAGGATTTTCCCGGAGGTGGCCTTGAGCCGGGGATCAGGCGCGGCCAGGCTGATCCGCCGTCCCCTCGCCGATTGTTTGGACCCGGTCACAGCAGAACGGCCTGAAAAATCGAACCATTCGGCAGGCATGTAAAACTGGGTCCGCATGTCAAAGCGGTTCTTGGGCCGGTTTTTGTGGAACACCAGAAGCAGGCGGCCATCGGGTCCCGCCTGGTAATCCATGAGAAATTTCTCGTTGACCCATTTTTCCGTGAGAATCAGACTGTTTTCCGCCACATACTGGCGGGTATCCCGGTCCTTGGGGACGGGATGGGGCGTCAGGATTTTCAGGGTGTAATGGTCCTGGTTTGGGGCCTCGTCCCACTGGACCGGGGACCAGTTGAACACCACAAGGTCCTTTCCCTCGGCGGTGGCGGTTTCCGCAAGATACCCCGCTTCCGCGAAATCTGTGGCAAAATAGAACACATAGGTGAGGGTCCCCTTTGAAACTCCGGCCCCGCCTGCCAGAACGATGTCCCATTTGCCGCCGCCCGCCGGAGAGATGGCCAGCTTATACCGCTTCCCCGAGGCATTCAGGGCGTAGGAATCTTCGGATACGGCCCGGACCCGCAGGCGGTCGTTTCCCTCAAAATAAAATCCGTGCATGGTTCCGGAAATCACCCGGTACTGGACCGTGTAGGCCACCACCGCGGCCCCTGTGGACGAGAGATCCACCTGGGTTTCCACAAACACGATTTCCCCTTTGCCGGCAAGCGCCGGCGTCTCCCCCAGGCAAACCAGAACAGCCGCCAAGACCATTATTTTATTGATCATTTTCCGTGTTCCTTGGATCATTGGAAAGCCCGCGGGGATGCCGCGGAATCAGCCCCCGAATCCGTTCAACCAGGAAGGAATAAGGCATTGTCGTTGCTCAATGTATCTCAAAAATCAGATTGTATGTCAAGTTTGATGGAACAGCAAAGAGTCAAAGCTGTTCGCTTCGCGGGTCTTTCGGGGCGCGAGGTGCATGGAATGCCACCCTGCAAGAACTCGGCGCAAGCGCCTCACACAGCTTGCAATCTTTAACGCATTCAACGCATACCGCTTCTTTCCCGAAAGCCCCAATCCCGCTTGCACCCGACCTCATATCATAAAGATGGCACGGGGCGGATCATGGTTTCCCCCGCTTTTGACCTGGGCGCCTCCATACGGCCGGCCTTTTCAGCGAAATGACAAACCGCCAACTTTGGCTTGAAGCCGCAACATATTCCATGTTAGCGAATATCATCTTCTGAAAAGGATGACATTCGGGTTTTGCGGCGGCCGGAACCGGCAGGATTCAAAACAGCCGGGGGGCGAAAAAGCCGGCGCCGCGTTTATCCCCGCTTTTTTCCGGTCGGGCGCAAAGAGGGCCGATGGGGCGGTCATCGGAGGCTATACCGGGCTTTCTGTCGGGCCGGAATCGGTTTTAAAAGAGGAGGGGGCCTCCGGCCCCGGGGACGGAATTTTTATGGGAAACGGAATGGATGGCTTCTGGCTGTGTTTTGTTCCGCTGTTTGTGGCGGTGGATGCGATCGGTGTGTTGCCGATGTTTGTCGCCCTCACCGAAAGGGTGGAAAGGGCAAAAATCAGAACCATTGTCTACCAGTCCCTCATCACGGCTTCGGCCGTGGCCCTGGCCTTCCTTGCCTTCGGCCCGGTGCTTCTGGAATTTTTGGGCATCACCGTATCGGACTTCATGATCGCCGGCGGCATCCTTTTGATCGTCGTCTCCTTTAGCGATCTGCTCACAGGGGAAAAGAAACAGCGTCAGACCGATATTGACAGCCTGGGCGCCGTACCCATCGGGGTTCCTTTGATCACCGGCCCGGCCGTGCTGACCACCTGTATCCTTCTGGCCGGGATGTACGGCAGACTGATCACCGCAGCGGCGCTGATCGCCAATATCCTCATCGCCGGCCTGATTTTTTTGCTCGCACAACCCATTACGGGGATTCTGGGGCAGATCGGCACCAAGATCGTATCCAAGATCGCCAGCCTGCTGCTGACCGCCATCGCGGTCATGCTGATCCGCAGGGGAATCACGGAAATCGTGGCCATGACCGCCTTTTCGCATTGATGGGCCGGTTTAGGGGTTCGCAACAATCCAATTGCTTGTCCTGTCAACCGGAGGATCATGCCGGGATATCCCAGGAGGCCGGAAAAGATCAAAGCGTTTGATACCTTCCTGTATAAATCCGGCGCAGGACAGGCGGTTCAAAACGAGAACCTGGTCAGGCGGATAGACCTTACAGCCGGGTACAGCCCCTGTTCCAGCCGATTTTTTAAAGAAAAAGGGATATCCCCTGCGGGCCTCAAAACCCCGGATGCTCTCGAACCCCCTTGTCCCCTCCATTTATTTATCCTGGATCAAAAGCGGAGATGATTAAACCTGTGGGCATGTTCACGGGAAGGAATTTCCGGGCGGTTTTCGATTCCCCTTTTGAAAAAAATGGGTTCGGGCGTAAATGGGCCTCGGGCGATGCCCGGCTTTTTCATCGGCATGCCTTGAACGCGATGGAACAGGTGACGCGGGTTGGCCCTTTTTTAAACCGCCGGTCGATCCGCCGGATCATTTTCGGCAAACGTTTTTTTCCGTAAAGGGTAATCATGGGGGTTTTCCCGGTGTGTTTTCTTGATGGATTCGAATGCGATTGCCTTCACCCCCAGACCATTTCATTCAACCTGTAAACAACCCCTTGCGCGTCTGTTTTTTTACGAAACCTCCCACGATAAAAGGCGGTTGAGACGGCGCGGTGAAACCGCTTTTACAAATCCTATTGTTTTAAGGCTTTTTACAGGGGGACAGGAAGAGGGTATGAATCATAACGTAAACCTTTAATTTTATTGGTCGGGGCGAGAGGATTTGAACCTCCGACACCTTGCACCCCATGCAAGTGCGCTACCAGGCTGCGCTACGCCCCGATGGATGGCTGATCAAGAAATGCATCATCCCTCTAACACGGCCTTTTGGGCATGTCAAGATGCGAATCGAGGATGCGGATACCTTTTAAGATCCATTGACATTTTTTCCAAATATTTGTATTTTTTTAATATCAATTCAAAACGGAGCAGGGTGGGGTGATGCAAAAAACCATTTCAAACGCTAAACAAAAAGGTTCACGCAGGGACATTCCTCCTAAATCCGACCGGATAGCCTTTGAGCAGATCGCGCATATTTACAAGCGCCATCTTCAGGGCGCCTATGTATGGACCGGCGCGGTCGTTGCCATCTGGTCCTTTTTTTTGATTTTTTATCTGTTTCACGCCCTCGATTTCTCTTCTTTCCTCGGATTAAGCATTACTGCCGTCATTATTCTGGGTATTTACATTCCTTTTTTGTGGGGAATCAAAAGGATTACCCGAAGGGGTTTTTTGGAGTTTTACAACCTGTCCATCAATTTCATTCAGGCGATCGGGGATACGGTGATGATCTATTTTCTCGGCGGCATTCGGGGAACATACCTGGCCCTGATTTACGGCGGTTTGGTCGCCTATATCGGCGTGGTGGCGCCGATCCGGTATCCCTTTATCATTGCTTCGGTCTGCGCCGGGTCTTTTGGCGCAATGGCCTTGATGGAACACTTCGGGGTGATTCCCCATCAAAATATGCATTGGGAGTATCACTACACCCTCACCGAAGTGATCATGATTATCATGATTATAACCATTACCCTGTATGTGCTGGCGTTTACTCTGTCCTATACCTCGAACCTGTTGAAAAAAACCCGAGCGGCGATCAAGCTTCAGAACGCGGAGCTGGAGGAATCCCGGGAAAAGCTGGACCGGATCGCCAGCCAGTTGCGGGAGAAGAACATCGCCCTGGAAGAATCGGTAAAGGAGCTTCAGCAGGCCCAGGCCCAGCTTGTCGAGGCGGAAAAGATGGCTGCGCTCGGCGGGCTTGTGGCCGGGGTGGCCCATGAAATCAACACGCCGGTCGGCATCGGGATCACGGCCGTATCTTTTTTGCAGGAGAAATCCCAGCAGATGGTTGAGGCGCTGCAATCCAAGGGGGTTGAAAAGGATGCGGTGGATCATTTTGTCCACAATGTTTCCGAGGCGAGCGCCACGATCCATACCAACCTCAAGCGGGCCGCTGAGCTGGTTCAGCACTTTAAACAGGTGGCGGTGGATCAGTCCACGGAGACCCGCAGGAAATTCAACCTGAAGGAGTATATCGACGGAACCCTTTTGAGCATGCGCTATCAGTATAAACGCACGGGTCACATCATTACGGTGAACTGTCCTCCCGATCTGGTGATTGACAGCTATCCGGGAGCGTTTTCCCAGATCATCACCAACCTGCTCATGAATTCCCTGATCCACGGTCTGGAAGGGGTTGAGAAGGGGCAGATTCTTTTTGATGTGGTTTGGGACAGGAAGCAGCTTCATTTCATATACAGCGACAACGGAAAGGGGATGGATGAGAAAACCAGGCGTCGGATTTTTGAACCGTTTTTTACGACCCGGCGGGGGAACGGCGGCACAGGGCTCGGCATGTACATCGTTTACAATATCGTGACCCGGACCCTGAGCGGAACCATCCGCTGCGTCAGTTCACCTGGAAACGGCACCCGGTTTGACATTCGAATTCCGATACAGCCGGTCTTTTAAACCGCCTTTCGATCTGAACGCCGGCAGGTCGTAAGGCTCACCTCAAATCCGCGATTGGCGGGAATTTTTGGTGAAAAATGATTGAAAAACCTCGTTGA
>DYLE01000109.1 GCA_020722245.1 Desulfonema limicola | reverse complement strand
CATCAGACTATGAGGCCGGCATGGAGCTGGTGGCCAAGGTGGCGGTGATGAACCTGTTTGATGCGAAACAGCGTGTCGTGATCGGTGACGGCGCCACGGACATCAACATGGCCAAGGAGTCCTCCCTGGTCTTTGCCCGCGACAGCCTTGCGGCCTTCCTTGATCAAATGGGCGTGTCCTACCGCAAATGGGCCGATTTTTCGGATGTGCAAAAAGCCCTTGAGGCCCTGTGGCAGAAATAAAAAAACAGTTTTTTAAATAACGATAACGAATAGAGGAGGGATAAAGATGATGCCGTTTAATGCCATGCCCGCGGCCCTGCCCGAGGGGATCGACATGGAAAAAAACGTGATCGCGACGTATTACTTTTCTGTTCCCAGGACCTATGACAACATGCTCGCCGTTGGCCAGATCCTGGCCGTTGAACAGAGCACCGGCACCTGGACCCCGGTCCCCGGCGAGACCGAGGCGGTGAGGACAAAACATGTGGCCAAGGTGATCGGCGTCTATGAGGCGCCCTGGCATGAGTTTTCGATCCCGGAGGATACCGTTGAAAGAACTTTTATCCTTCAGATCGCCTTTCCATCCATCAACATCGAGGATCAGCTCCCCATGTTGCTCACCGCCACCTACGGCAACATCTCCCTGGCCCCCGATTTGAAACTGCTGGATATCCGCATGCCCAAGGATATCTTAAAAACCTACAGAGGGCCGAAGTTCGGCATCGACGGGATCTACAAGGCCCTGGGCATTCGCAAACGGCGGCCGCTGTTAAACTCCATGATCAAACCCAACTGCGGTTATCCCCTGGCGGTGGGACTGGACCTGTTCTACAAGGCGGCCAAGGGCGGCTGCGACATGATCAAGGACGATGAGCTGATCGCCGACATGAAGTACAACTCCGCGGTGGCCCGGGTCAAGGCCTACATGAAAAAGGAGCAGCAGGTCTATGAGGAGACCGGTGAACATACATTATATGCGGTCAATATCACCGACCGCCTTCCCCGCATGTTCCAGCTGGCAAAAGAGGTGGTGGCGGCCGGCGCCAACTGCCTGATGGTAAACTACCTGTCGGTGGGGCCCGAGGCCATGCGGGCCCTGGCCGAGGACCCGGAGATTCAGGTTCCGATCCTGGCCCACATGGATCTTTCCGGTTCGTTTTTTTCGCCCAGGCAGGGCATCGGTTCCCACCTGATTCTCGGCAAGATCCCCCGGCTGTGCGGGGCCGACGCCATTGTGATGCCCTTTTCCCTGGGCGGCAAGGCGGTTTATCTGCACGAAAAGTTCATGATGACCACCCAGTGCCTGCGGTATCCCTTCGGGAAGCTGAAGCCGACCATGCCCATGCCCTCGGGAGGGATCACCCCGGTGAATGTGCCGGATATCGTGAGGGAGCTCGGCCCCGAGATTCTGATCGGCTCCGGAGGTGGGGTCCACGGCCATCCCCAGGGACCCGAAGCCGGGGCCCAGGCCTTTCGAAAGGCCATCGACGCAACCATGAAGGGGGTTCCGTTGGCGGAGGCGGCAAAGGCGCATGAGCCGCTCAAAATCGCGCTGGAGATCTGGGGGAAGGTGACGGAATTTAAATGAAACCCTAAAAATCAATCCCGGGGCCGAGAGTCCGTGATCCTTGAAAAGCGAGTCCTCATTTATTTTTAGGATTTACTCTGTTTTAATCGCGCGTATACCTCATCATCATTTCGTTTTCCAATGGCAGCGATATAAACAGTATCCGGATCGACTCGATAGATGATCCGGTATTCACCGATATCGACGCGTTGATACTCCGGATATCCTAACAGATGCTTTGAATCAGGAGGTTTTGGGTTTTCTCGAAGGCTGAGTATCGTTCCAACAACTTGCCTGAATTGTTTCGGGGGGAGCTTTTTAATAAATTTGCCGGCCGATTTAGTGATATCAATTTTAAGCATAAGATCAGGCCCGACCCAGGAGCGCTTCTGAAACTTTAACGCCCAGATAGCCTTCATCCTCTGCTATTTTTGCTTTTGAAGCCCAATAAGCATCTTCATAGGCAAGGAGTTTTTCATACATGGCGTTAGATATCAGTACTGATTTTTTTCGGCCGGATTTTTTCACAAACACTGGATTTGTTTCAGCAACATCCAAATATTGGCCGAGCCTGTTTTTTAGTTCTGTGGCTGTAACCTGCATGGTCGACTCCTTTGAAGAATTTTTAAACCATAATAATCATTTTGGCTAATATAGTCAATACATATTTCTTAAAATGGCAAAGGCGCATGAGCCGCTGAAAATCGCTCTGGAGGTCTGGGGGAAGGTGACCGAGTTTAAATAACCTGAAGGGTTTGAGCAGATGGGTTTTCGGTCAGACCGGACCGGTCCGCCCTCCTTCCTTGATCTCCTGAAAATAGGATTTCATCAGGGCCTTGCTTCGGGGGTTTTCGTCAAGCATGGGGTAAAGCTCAAGGAGCTCCCGTTTTGCATGAACCTTCAGGGCCTCCAGGAACTCCTTGATTTGCAAGAGGGCTTCATCCCTGAGGTTTGTCGGATCAACCTTGTGGTCTTTGATCTCCCGGATCAGGGCGTTGAGCCGGCATTCCAGAAGCCCGTGATCCTTTTGCAGGTTCATCACCATGAGGGTGGTGTCATAGGCCTTTTCGCCGAGTATGGCCGCCGGAAAGAAGATCAACTCCTCGATGCGGAAATGTTTGAGCAGGTCTTTTTTTAAAAATTCGATAAAGCGGTTTAACCCGTGAAAGAATTCTTGGTCTTTTTCCTCTGATTTTGAGTTGAATACGACGACATAATCCGTGATGATCTTATGCTCTTTTGAAATCTTTGCGATGGCATTGTTGATGTTGTGAATTTCGTTCATGTTTTTATACCTCCCTGATAGCTAAAAAATAATCATCATTTTATTGTCGTTTTATGATATATCATCAATTTATGAGAATATCACGCAATGATTCATAACCGGCTTACCTAAAAGGACGCATGAAACGATACGGATGTCTGATCCTGGCGCTGATGTGGATGTGCGGCTGCGCCAACTGGCTTTTTTTCAAAAAAGCCGACCCCGGCATGGAGCTCGGCATGAAGGAGATTCAGAAGGGAAATGCCCTGTATCAAAAGGGGTGCAGTGCGAAATCCCTGGAACGGTATCTCAAGGCTCATGAGATTTTCTCGATATATGACCGGACAGAGGGTGTCGCCATGAGCCTGAACAACATCGGCAATGTCTATCGGGCCATGGGAGATCCGCAAAGCGCGCTGCTTTTTTATGATCAGGCGTTTTTAAGCTATAAGGGGATCGCCGATCAAAACGGAATGCGCCAGGCACTCTCCAATAAAGCCGCGGCCCTGATCAACGGCGGCCGCTACGAGGAGGCGAAGGAGGTCCTTGATGCGGCAGGGCTCATAGCGGCGGGCAAACCCTTTATTCCTCTGCTTACCAACGAGGGGTTGCTGCTTATTAAAACAGGGCGGCTTGAGGAAGCGGAAACCCTGCTGAAAAAGGCCCTGGATCAGGCGGACCCGGATGAGGAGGCGGCGTATGCCGCCCTGAATTTTGTTTTCGGCAGCCTGATGGCCGATACCGGGCGGTATGAGGAGGCACTGAAACACCTTCAGACCGCGCTTTTGATCGATAAGAAAAACGGTTTTCACAAGGGGATCGCGGATGACCTGAACCAGATCGGATCGGCGTATCTTAAGCTTGAAAAATACGATGCCGCCGTGGATGCCTTTGAGCGTAGCATCAAGGTTTACGCCCTGATCGACGACAGGAAGAGTATCGAACCGCTTCTTTCGAACCTGACCGATGCCGCCCAAAAGTCCGGCAGGGATATCACCCTTACCACCCACTTTGTGAAGCAGTGGCTGGACGGTCAGATTTACATACCTCTTTGTAAGTAGCCGACCGATTGAGAACACATCCGCCGGTTAAACATCCGGTGAGGGGGATCCGTTTAATGCGAAAAGCCGGCTTGCCTTCAAGGCCCGATGGTCTTTTGGATTCGAACACATTTCAAGATGTTTTTTGGCTGGATCCGGGGCGGGGTTCTTATCCTTACTGCAGCAGAGGTAGGATTCGAGAAAATGGAGAGCATCGTTTCTGGAAAAGCCGCATTGAGCAAAAGAGTAAACCATGCGGTCAAAGGGGCTCAACGATTGATGTGAGGACAGAAACCACACGGAACCCAGGTCGATGATCCAGTATTTTCCAGCAGGTTTTTCAGGGGCGAAGACGATATTTTTCAGCATGTAATCGCCGTGAATGAAATTTTTTTCATGTATGAGGTGAAGCAGCTGCGCTACCCTTTTCATCACCTCAAATCGGTTTGAGTGGTTCTGGACCGTCCACGGCGGTTTTTTTGGGAAGGACAGGACGGTACAATTCTCCCCGTGAGCTATCTGTCTTGTGACAGCCATTCCGATCTTGCAGATACCGAATTTACATGAGGGGATTCTTTTAACGCCCCCCAGCACGATATTCGGCACAGGCGGTTTGTTTTCAATAAATTGAAGGTGCTGGCTGCCTTCCACTTCAATCCTCAAGGGACGCCAGATCGACTTTATCCGGTGATCCATCCTTCTGGGTCTCCAAAACTTCACATAAATGGGGATTCCCTTCGGAAGGATCCGATTTCTTCCCAGTGACTTTCCCCTGCGTTTTTGTATCGTGTACCGGCACGCATCCAGCGCCATGTTTCTAAAAACGATTCCGACACCGCTGTTTCATAGGATGTCTTGATGCAAAACAAGAAACCCTTTTTCTGTCTTTTCAAAAAACCATTCATTTGTTTTTGCTGGGGAAAGAGGGTGAATGATTTTTTGAAACTACTCCGGCTGTTGTTCTTCTTTTCATGAAGCCGCAGTTCCCAGAGCTTGGCGTACTTTAAGAAAACATAAAACATCCCCAGAATCGCAATGATCAGCCCCGGTACGCCTTCCCGGAATCCTTGCTTGAAAAAGTATATCTTAAAAAATTTAAAAGGCGGCTGGATCAGCATTCGGGCCAGAGGAAAACGAACATGTCGCTTGTATTTTTCCTTTGAGGCGACATTTGTATACGAGTTAATCCGTTGAAAGTGGTCGGATAGATCGCGGTAGCTGAAATGATACAGGTCTCCCTGTAGGTCCTGAACCCTTCCGTTGAGTTTCATGTGATCATGGGGATTGACGCCGCTCCAGCGCCCTCGGTTCTTGTGGAACAGGCGCAGCTTTCGATCAGGATACCACCCGCCTCTTCCTTGCGCAGCCGGGGAGATACCCGTTCGTCGACGTCAAGGTATAAAACCCACTCGTTCTTGGCCTGATCGATGGCGAAATTTTTCTGTTCGACATGACCCGGCCAGTCCCTCTCGATCACCTGCGGCGCAACTTCTTTGCCGTCTCGGCTTCGGCCGCGGAATCCGAACGTCAGCTCACGGGTTCGATCCGTGGAGTGGGAGTCGACCACAATAATCTCATCTGCGAAACTGATGCTTTCAAGGGCGGCGATAATATTGTCTTCTTCATTAAAGGTGATGAGGCATGCGCCATATTTCGCTGTTTTCAAAACGGCATTTCTTTTGGTGAAAACCTCAATCCTGCAGGAACCGCTGCGGCCGGCCCGGTGGATGGGTCTCCCTTCGAGTATGCAAAGGGAGGGCTACGTCCTTGGTCTGCTTTCGGCGTTTTTCATAAGATCTTTGACGACATCCAGAAGGGGCGGTTTGAGCCGCCGCCATCTTGGATTGACGGCTTTTCCCTTATACCATGAAAAGTCTACGCTAACATACTGTTCCGGGATCAAATGCTCTTTCTGGGGGCCGTACACCACGCCGGGATAGTATTCGACCCATAGCATCCGGTTGGGATCGATGTGAAAACCCTGGGTGACCTTGGTGGCGATATGGCCGGCGCAGCTTCGGACGGTCATTTTGCTGTCTTCGACATCCGATACGATGATCACAAAAGGCCGCAAAAAGGAAACTGCCTCCGTTCTGTTCTTCGAACGGTCAAAGATGCGGAGCCTGCATTTTCCGCTGGCGAGCCGCAGCTTTCCGCCCCATCCCTCCCATGCGTATATGGAGTCATGGATCAGCATCGGAACGCCTTTCTGGTTAAAAGACGAAATTAAAAGTTTATATCATGTTATGAGGAATTCGCTTTCGGGTCAAGACCGAATCACCGATCCGGCGGCGCTCCTTGATTCTTCTTGCCATAAAGATGATCCATGGCGTATGTATGCGGTAACTAATTTTTTAAAAAGAAAGGAAGACGCTGCAAATGCAGGTCGGTGAAAACTCAACCGGGAGCTATCGAACACAGATAGACGGCAAGGAGATCATCCTTCTGGGCACCGCGCATGTGTCCAGACAAAGCGCAGATCTCGTGGAATCAGTGATTGAGGCGGAGCGGCCGGATACGGTCTGCGTGGAGCTTTGTCCATCCAGGTATAAGTCCATCATGCAGAAGGATAAATGGCTGGAAACGGATATCATCAAGGTCATTCGGGAAAAAAAAGTTTTTCTTCTCCTCTCCAGCCTTCTTTTAGCCTCGTTTCAAAAACGGATCGGCGATAAAATCGGGATCAAGCCTGGAGAGGAAATGATTCGGGCCATCGATGCCGCCAAGGCGGTGGGCGCCGACATCTGCCTGGCCGACCGGGATATCACCGTGACCCTGTCCCGGACCTGGCGAAGCACCGGGTTTTTAAGCAAGCTCAAGCTTCTGTTCCAGTTGATGCTCTCCATGGGCGAGGTGGAGGATATCGATGAGAAGGATGTCGAGCAGATGAAGGAAGCGGACATGCTGGAATCGATCCTGGCTGAGGTTGAAAAAAAACACCCGAGCCTGAGAAAAATTTTAATCGATGAGCGGGATCAGTATTTGGCCGAAAAGATTCGGACATCGCCCGGGGGAAAGACCGTGGCGGTCGTAGGGGCGGGTCATGTTCCGGGGATACGTCGATACCTTAGCCAGGAGCTGGATATAAGACGGCTGGAAACCCTTCCTCCCAAGGGAAAGGCCGGCAGGATCCTGAAATGGGCGCTTCCGGCCGCCATCCTGATTCTGATCCTGTCGGGTTTTTTTTACAGCGGGCCTGAGGCGGGCAAAAACATGATCACCGGGTGGATCCTTTTCCATGGTCTGTTTGCAGGGATCGGCGCCCTGATCGCCTTCGGGCATCCCTTCACCATCCTGTCCGCTGCTTTTGTCGCGCCCCTGACCTCATTAAACCCCATGATCGCGGCCGGCTGGGTGTCCGGTCTGGTGGAGGCGTTTGTTCGAAAGCCCAAGGTCCGGGATATGGCGCATCTGTCCGAGGATATTCTCTCGGTGCGCGGGTTCTGGCGAAACAAGGTCACGCGGATTCTGCTGGTGGTGATCTTCACCAACCTGGGCAGCAGCATCGGGACCTTTGTGGCCCTGCCCTGGATGATGAGGGCGTTCGGAGCATAGGGGACGGGCTTTTCACCCCTCCCCTGGGTGATCGCAGGCTGCGGCCTCGCCCCCTTTTTTTTGAAGGAAATAATGAAAAAATTAGCATAATCACGCTACAAGCAAAAAAAATGGATGTCTATCGGTATCAATCTGATTTCCTTGTAAGGGTTTCCTGATTTTTTTTGTAGGGATTATCCTACAAAACAGAAAAAAATTGAGTAGAGTGAACTAAAGTTTCAAGTGACTAAAGTTGAGGAGCACGATTATTTTTTTGATATATTTGACAATGCCACAGGCATTGGCCCTAAGTTTAGCTCACTTTACACTTTAGGCACTCGAAACTGTGTTTTTGCCGATCGCTTGAAGCAAATAGGGGGTCGACATGATCCGAATCATGATCGCCGACGACCATGCCATTGTGCGGGAAGGATTAAAGCAGATCATCGCAGAAACGCCGGACATGAAGGTATGCGCCGAGGCCGGCACCGGGGATGAAGCGTTAGCCCAACTTCATGGTCCCAAAAAAATTGTTTTGATGTCAGTTGGTTAGTTAGATGTGTGGGTGGATTTAGGCGCTACTGAAGCCAGGTATGGGTCGCGCGCTCGG
>DYLE01000108.1 GCA_020722245.1 Desulfonema limicola | reverse complement strand
CGGTGTGATCATCAGGGTGTCCCGGTCGATATCGGCGAAAACCGGGGTGGCGCCGGCCAGAACAATCAGGTTGACGGTGGAGACCCAGGTCAGGGAAGGCGTAATCACCTCATCCCCAGGCTGGATGTTTAAGGCCTTGAGCATCAGATGCATGCCCGCGGTGCCGGAGCTCAGGGCAACGGCCTGGGAACAGCCGACGTACTCCTTAAAGTTTTTTTCCAATTCGGCGTTTTTCGGTCCGGTGGTGATCCAGCCGGACCGCAGCACTTCGGTTACCGCGGCGATCTCATCCTCTTCGATGGACGGCCGGGAAAACGGCAGAAAGGTTTTTCTCATGGAAGGACTTCTCCTTTAATCCAGAACAGCTTTTGTTTTTGATTGTCACCGGTGCTGGTTTCGGCCAGGATACGGTAAGGCAGGGGGGCCAGGTCGGATTCCGGGTTGATCCTTTTTTGTTTATGTTTTCTATCCTTGTAGCTTACGATAAGGCTGTCAAAGCCGCTGTCCTTGCCGAAGAGGATATCCTTTATTCTGTCTTCATTCCTGATCTGGGGGACCCGCCAGCCTGTGTAGTAGTAAAAAGCCCCCCGCATGCTTTCGGAAAATCCGATCCCGGCGGTGCTACCCCGCTGGGGCTCGGGTATCCCTGCCACAAAGTTTTGAATATCCGCAGCCATGCTCTTTTCCCGGTCAATCGCCTTAACCGGCAGACCCATAAGGTTTATAATCAATACGGCCGTTACCAGGGCCATGCGATGCCCCGGTGACATGCGTCTTTGAAGACGAAAAATCAGAAAGAGCAAAAGAATCAGCCAGACCCCGGCGAGCAGATGGTAACAGCTGAAATCGACCAGCACCCGGCTGACCTGCGCCGTCATTTTATCCGGCAAGATCATCGGGACCAGGGGTAAAAGGCCTAACATTCCGATAAGTACCAGGCAGAAGGTCATCCAGAAACCGGCATACCAGTTGAACCATCTGGGGATCATCTCTTTAATGCCGGCTGCGCCCATGACGGCAAAAACAGGAAGAACCGGAAGCAGGTAGAGCCCCCGCTTGGCGGTGGAGAGGGTCAACAGCAGGATCGAACCCAGACCCCAGATCAACAAGAAAATCTCCTCATGGGATAGGGTTTTATTTTTAATGAACCCCCGGATGACCCGCCAAATCCAGTAAAGGATCAGCGGCGTCCAGGGAATGGTGTCTCCGGCAAGATGAATCACATAATAAAAGGGGTCGCCCGGTCGAAGGTGCCCCTTGGACACGCTGCCTGTAAATCTTCCCACGTTATTGACCCAGAACCATTCCTTCCAGAGCAAGGGGCCGCCTTTTACATAAAACAGAACCACCCACGCCCCGCTGATCAGCACAAAAACAAGAACCATCCAGAAATGTCCTGCAATAAACCCCTTTATTCGGTTGCTTCGATCCTGTTTTGAAAAAAGCCGAACGGCGGCTGCCCCAAACCAGGGGAAGGCGGCCAATACAGGGCCAATAAACCCTTTTGTCAGAAACGCTCCGGCCAGAAACGCTCCGGCCAGGGGCAGCAGGTTTTTGCGGCCTTTGAAGTAAACCTCTACAAAACACCAGACCGCGGCGATAACAAAAAAAGACAGGGCGGCATCCACCCGTATCCATTGAAAATTTATAACAAAGGCCTCCATGGTGAGCAGGATCGCCGCTGCCAGAATCCCGGTTTTTTCCCCCCACAGACAATGGGCGATCAGAAAGGTCATCAAAAGAACCCCCAGGCCGAAAGCCGCCGTTGTCAATCGGATGGCCGCGGTAGGGCCGGTGAGCGGGCCGATGAGCTTCAGCATCAGGGCCGCTATAGCAAAATAAAACGGAGGTTTTTCAATAAACGGCTCTCCGGCCAGGTGCGGTATGACCATCTGCCCGGTTTCCGCCATTTCAAGGACGATGCCGGCCACCCGGGGTTCGTCGGGAGTCCAGAGGTCGTGACCGCATATGCCTATACAGCACCATATGGCTGCGGCTGAAAGCATCAAAACCGCACGATGAATATTCTGGTTATTCAGGATGTGATGATTCATTTCGAAATAACGATTATCTATGATTGAAATGATCGGTAGCCTTCCGCAATACGATAGTAATAACGGGCTATGGGAATCCCGTTCTTTTTAATAATGTTGATCTGTATTTTACCTATTTTGTCGAATTGAATAGGGATGGATGGATTGAGAAGGTCTTTGTGCTTTAAACTCACAAGGATCATAGGTCCCTTCCCGACCTTGTGTTTAGGGAACCAATAGGCATACATCAGGCTGTTGTCACCGAAAAGATGCCTGCCTGAGGTCGTAAATAAAACCCCATCGTTTTCGAGCTGATTTTTTTTAATTTTGGTGCGATAAAAAGCGAGTTGGCTGGCGGTTCTGTATTTGTCCATGCCGACGACCAAGGGTTCCAGGCCCGTCTTATTCTCGATTTCTTTTTCAATATCTTCAATATGTCGGGCTATTTTTTGCCAGTCGGGGATAAAATTTTCAGGATGGGGAATACCGGGAAGCCCCAAGACGACGTAGTGTAAGGTCATGCCGAAAATCAGCATCGTGATTACGATCGTGGCAGGCCACGCCCGTTGCAGGGCGGCCAAAAAACCCTTGGTTTGCCTGCCTGCCTCCGGCTTCATAGAGTAGGCCATCAAGGGAACAATCATCAGCCACAGCGGGCCTGTCCAGGACAATTTTACATTTCTGGCTATACTGAATATGAAAAATACCGATAACGGGAAAAGTATAAAGACGAGGGCAAATCTGCGCCTTTGCGCCGCAACCCCGGATGAGACAGGACTCGGCCCACGATTTTTTTTAAATAGAATATAAAAGGCTGTTACGGCTCCTGTCGGGGTTAACAGAATAATTACAAAGAGAATCAACTCGTCGAGAGAAAAATTAAATGAGCCATGAATCCTGCGGGGTCCTTGAAAGACAAACGAGGCCCACTCATGGTTTACGTTCCAAACGATCACCGGTAAAAAAAGTACGATAGCCGATAAGACGGCGATATACGGTCTCGGGCTGAAAAACCATTTTCGTGACCGGGAATCCATCACTAAAAATAGAAGGGTCGCCGGCGCTAAAAGAGCGACCGTATATTTTGAAAGCAGTCCCAGCCCCATGCAGACGCCCACGCCCCACCAGGCGGTTTGTCGCTCGCCGATGAGCGCGCGTTCGAGAAAATAGAGCGCCCCGGCCCAGCAGGGGATCAACGGGGCGTCCGGTGTCATGATATATCCGGTGCCGAAAAAGATAGGCAGGACGGCGAGTAGCATAAGGCTCAAGAAAGCCGTGGATTTGTCAAAAAGATTACGGGTTAATCCGAATATGAAGACCGCAGTGATCAGCCAACACAGGTAGGCGCCCAGGCGGACCGCAAACTCCGTATTCCCCAAAAGGGCGGTGGTAAGCCAGATCATCCAGGCGACCATGGGGGGATGATCCAGATAACCGATATCGAGATGCTGGGCATAGTTCCAGTAATATGCCTCCTCGTGCAACAGCTCGGGCAGGCCGAGGTAAACCAGGCGCAGCAACACAGAATAGCCCACAATCCCCATGGCCAGAATCCGCCATTTGATATCCGGGTTGCGGCCGGGGATCTTTTGGGGGAAAACAAAAAAGGTAACGCCGATATAGTTTAACAACGCCGCCGCGCCGATGGCGATAATGACGGCGGCCTGGGGAGGCCACCCCCATTGCTTGGTAACCAGGGCCAAAACCCCGCCGCGGACAAACAAGGCCAACAGGGCGATGACCAGAAAGTTTATGTATTTACCAAGGGTGATTTGAAAAACCGGGGTGCCAGCGTCGGCAAATGACCAGCGCGCATTGAGAATAAAATTGGAGACCGTGGCCGCAAAAAAGCTGACGATATGCGCAGTACCCATTCCGTTGCCGAAAGCAAAAAGCAGATTGAAGGTTAAAAAATCAATCAAGGCTCCCAAAAAACCGACAACAGCAAAACGGCTTCCGGTTGTGATTGAAATATTGCCTCCCGCCAGGATGACGAGATGACGTAAATACTTGCCAATATTATGAAAACCGGGTCTGAGCTCCCTTTTTTGTCGGTCGTGAAATTCAATGGGTATTTCGGCGATCCTGAGCAGGTGCCCGTGGCTTACCACAAGCTCCAGGCCGATATTGAAGCTTGAGGGGTTTTCGGGAATAGAGAGCAGGATTTCCCGGCGGACGGCGAAAAATCCCGACAACGGATCCCTGACATCGGTGAGCGGCCTGGCCATAAAGGTTGTAAACCGGGAACAGATTCCTTCAAAAACAGGCGGGTTTGAGCTTGATCCGCCGGGGGCATAACGGCTGCCGATGACCATATCGTGAGAACCCGCCATGATCGGTTCGACCAGTTGCGGGATTTTTTCAGGCGGGTGACATAAATCCGCGTCCATGGCCACGATGATATCCCCGTTGGCGATCTCTGCCCCCGATAAGACCGCGGTGGCGGGTCCTGTTTCCTTGTCACGGGTCAACAGCCGTACCGGATGATTTTTCCCCCACTCTTTTATGGTTTCTTGAGTGCCGTCGGTGGATCCGCCATCCACGGCAATAACCTCCAGATGAAACGAGCGGCCTGCAGCGTCGGTTTTTAAAATCCTTGAAAGCAGCGTGTTGATATCGGCACGCTGGTTTCGTGTCGGAATGATTACAGAGACCTCAATCATCACAACCTTGTTGAACGCTTTCTATGGGTCAATAATTTTGTATTTTTATATACCGCCGCAAAGACCGGTTTCATTCCTTGCGGCGCTCTCGGGCCCATGCCGACAGTTTAGCCGATAAAAATGAAGAAAACCTTAAGAAGGGATTAAATTTTTTTAATCGGCGGGTGTTAAATGATGAGTATGCCTCGCGCCGAATCCCTAAGCGGACTTTCCTCCAGCGTATAGCCCTGGTTTTTCCTCTCTGCCCAACAAAAACAATGCAGTGGTGCAGCTTATCCAGATCAGCATGGGGGCCCAGAACAAAATGGTATGGCGGCCGTCCACAAGGATATCAAACAGTTCCCTTCCCAGAATGCCTCGGGTGGCGCCAAGCCCGATAACCCCTACAACCAATGCGCCGCTGATCAAGATGTTTCGCATCCTTCGAAAGCCTGGCGCATTGGCACGCCAGGCCACGCCCAGGGACGCGATAACGGGAATCAGGAGTACGATCATGTGCGCCTTTCTGGTTAAGGGGGAAATCAGCAGCATGACAGCCGCAACCGTTCCCACCTCCAATGATAAGATAAACGCGCGCCGGTCCGGCGCAACCCGATGTATCGGATCTCCTCTCCAGGAAAAAAGCGAGATCCCGATGATGATCAATGAGATCATCAGGTAAAGGCGCCATACGGTCTCCCGGGGCCAGTCGGCAAGACCGATCCGAGGCGGCCTTTTTTTTGAATCCGTTGAAGATGATGAGGTTAAGTAGTGAAGCAAAAACACCTTCAGGGAAAAGCCGGAATCCCAATACTTTTCAGGGTATCCGGAGGCTCTGGCATACGGAAAAATCATGGATTCGGCAAAGTCGCGATGAAGGCTGTAATTTTTTTTAACGCCCAAAACCATAGTGGGAACCACCGCGCTTAAAAGAACCAGCGCGGCGATCATTCCGCATAGGGTGCTGGTCCAGAATCTCGCCGGTAAAACCGTTGGGCCGGACCCGGCCGTTTCCAAGGCCGGCCTTTTGGAAGCAGACCAGGTGAGGAGCAGTTTCCAGGCAAAATACCCTAAAAAGATAATCGGCGTCACCTTGGTCATGGCGGCGATTCCAAAAGAAAAGCCTCCGGCAAAACCCCGGCGCTTGACGAGCAGCCAAAGTCCCAGGCAGAGAAAAAGAAGCACGTGGGCGTTTGCATTGCCGTTATTCAAATCACTGCAGATGAATCGGCTCACAATCAGAATACCGATCAAAACCAGGGCGCTACGACCGGCGCGGTCCCGGGCGAAGATGCCTGCCAGCAGAAAGGCGCTGGCAATAACCATGAGAAGGCTGACAAGATACCAGTAAACCGCTGCGCCGCGCAGCCCCAGGCCGGCGACAGCGCTCATATAGAGGGCAAAGGCCGGGGGATAGATGAAATGCCGGCCTTCGGGTGAGGTGGGCGTAAAATAGATGTCTTTTCCCTTCAGTATTCCTTCTCCTGCGCCGAAGAACGCGTTAAAATCATTGTAATCCTCGATGCTTTTGGGCTGGCCCGCCTCCGGCCCGTTCATGTCATCAATATTTTTGATGCTGTAAAAAACCAACTCAAGTAGGATCAGAAGTATGATAAGCGCCTTGACTAGGGCGGCGGCTTTCCTGAGCCAGGAAAACCTCACCGGATAAAGCCTTTGGAGATGTCTGAGGTAGAGAAACATTTCAGCAGGTCCGAATTTGCTCTTGCCCAGGCGGCGATCCGCAAAACAGATGGGGATTTCCAGAACCCGCTGGGGCGAAGCCTTGACCAGGATTTCCAGAGCGATTTTATAACCCAGCGGGTTTAGATCCAACCCTTGAAGAAGATCCCGCCGGATGCAGAAAAATCCGGACATCGGGTCCTTGACCGGGGTTAAAGGGGAGGCAAGCCTGATGGCTGTCTTGGAAATAACCCTGCGCAGCCACGGCCAGTTGCGGGCTTCGCCCCCGGCGATGTATCGGCTTCCGATCGTCATGTCGGCCCTCCCCTCAAGAACAGGTCCGGCGATATCCGCCACGCGCTCCGGCGGATGGCTCAGGTCGCCGTCCATCACAACCACCAAATATCCTCGGCATTCCTCTATTCCCCGCAAAACCGCGGTCGCCAGCCCCCGTTCTTCGTGGCGGCGGATCACGCGCACCGGGTACCTATCGCCAAGAGAACGCGCTGTGTCGGCGGTTCCATCGGGAGAAGCGTCGTCGACCACGATCACCTCGTAGGCCAGGGATGCCTCTTTAAGATGATTGTTGAGCCTTTCGATTAAAAGCCCGATATTGTCCCGCTCGCAATAGGTGGGAATAACAACGGATAGGACAGGTGGAGCCGGGGATGTGGCATCGTCTTTTCGGGTCGGGTTCATAGGGGCCTCTCTCATGGTGTTGGCAACACATCACGGCGAAAAGTGAAACCGCTCATGAAAACCCAGAGCCGACCGCAGGTGTTGGTTTTGAAAATCATGGGTGCAGCAGCTGATAAATTTTTCGCGCGGTATTGTATTTTGAAAAGGGCTTGCCCGCCCTTGGCTTGATTTTTCGATCCAGCATTCGCGCCGTGCGAATGAGAGGGTTGGGGTTTTTAAAAGCAAAGGTGTAGGTATGTTCCAGCAGGGATCGATCCGGATAGTTTTCGATGGTGAGTTTCAGAAAAAGATTCCAGTGCGCCTCTCCCACGGTTTTCCCCAGGGATTTCAGGTAGGCCAGGATTTCCCGGGCCACCAGGTCTTTTACATTCCGCCGGGATCGAAAGCACATCTCAAAATCAAAAAAAAGAAAATCGCCGTCTTCCATGATCATCACATGCTTGAGATCTCCGTTTTCTTGGATCAGTTTAGGTTCTCGGCGCTCAATGGCAAGACGGTGGCGGCTTTCCCACACGGGAAGAAAGCGTTTCCAGGTATCGAGACGGTCTTGAAGCGGTACCCTCTGGTCCGCAAAATAGTCGACGAATTTGGGGCGATCCACGTATTCAAACAGGCGCCACCCCTTTTTCGGTACATCTCCCTCCACGATCACATCGTCATAGGTCTTGAAAACCCGGAACCCTGCTTCACGCCATAGATTCAGGCATTCGTATTCCGTCTGCCAACGCGCAAGAGGCATAAATGAGGTCTGATTGGCAACCAGCAGGTTGCCCAATGTCTTGATAATATATCTAAACAGGCTTCGATCCCCATAATACACCTTAAGCACGGCAAACCCGTTCCTGAAGGGGATTTTGTAAAGGTAGTTTCCGTTTTTTAAAAGCAGGTAGGGGCGCAGATCCTCGAATCGGATCACTTGTTTTTGATCGGAAGCCATTACATCTCTCCAAAATCGGCATGCAGGCATCGCATATTGGGCGATTTATCCTCATATTTAAAGCGGGCATGGTCCATGGATCAGGACCTTGATCTTAACATTCTATCCAGGGTTTCAATAAAATACAAGCGCTTTTGGTAGTGCTTTTTTTTCCGCGTAAGCCGGTGGAACATCGCCGACCATCCTACCACCGGTACGGTTCCGTAATGACAAAGCTCCC
>DYLE01000107.1 GCA_020722245.1 Desulfonema limicola | reverse complement strand
CCCTTGCGGGCGGAGGATTTTGAGTCCTCTGCGTCTACCAGTTCCACCACTCCGGCACACCACACCCTGAGGGCTCAAGCCGGTTACCCTTAGCATTTTTTTTGCAGTGAAACAAGCAATTCTTTGATACGTGTCAACGCCTTTGAGCTTAAAGGATGCGCAGCCGGCTAAATACTTGTTGCAAACCGGTATTTATTTTTGGTATTGGGCCGGATTCCGGTTTTCCGCCGGTTTATCCGGTCCGGCAAGGAATGAATAGTTTTTACGATCCGTTTGTTTATAAGGCTGAAATGGAAAAGATACACAACCCGTTGATTCGCAACATCGCCATCATCGCCCATGTGGATCATGGGAAAACCACCCTGGTGGACGCCATGTTTAAGCAAAGCGGCCTGTTTCGGGAAAACCAGGCCTTGAAAGAGCGCCTGATGGACTGCCTGGACCTGGAACGGGAACGGGGCATCACCATTGCCGCCAAAAACTGCGCCATCACCTGGAAGGGCGTGAAAATCAACATCATCGACACCCCGGGGCACGCGGATTTCGGCGGCGAGGTGGAGCGCGCCCTGTCCATGGCGGACGGGGCCATTCTTCTGGTGGACGCCTCGGAAGGCCCGCTTCCCCAGACCCGTTTTGTGCTGGACAAGGCCCTTAAGGCAGGGCTCAAGATTATCGTCGTCATCAACAAGATCGACCGGGATGACGCCCGGCCCGCCGAGGTCCTTGACGAGGTTTACAGCCTTCTCATCGACCTGGACGCCACCGACGAACAGATCGATTTTCCCTTCTGTTACGCCATCGGAAAGCAAGGGATCGCCGTGAAATCCCCGGACGAGACCGCGGACAACCTACATCTTCTTTTAGATATGATTATCCGCGAGATTCCCCCGCCGGCCTCGTATTCGGGGGAACCGTTCCAGATGCTGGTCTCGGACTTGAGCTATTCCGATTACCTGGGACGGCTGGCCATCGGCAAGGTGGTCAACGGATTCGCCGAATCCAGGGAAAACCTGGTTTGCATCCACAAAGACGGAGGCCTTGTCCCCCTCAAGGTTTCCTGCCTTCAGTCATACAGCGGAATCGTTTTAAAAGAGAGCCAAAGGGCCGAATCCGGGGATATCATCGTCCTTTCCGGGATATCGGATGTGCATATCGGGGATACCATCTGTACCGGGGATAACCCGAAACCCCTGCCGCGCATCATTGTGGATGAACCCACCGTGTTCATGAAGTTTATCAAGAACACCTCGCCGTTTTCCGGAAAGGAGGGGAAACTGGTTCAGGCCAGCAAGATCGGAGAGCGGCTGATCAAGGAAAGCCTTTTAAACGTCTCCATTCGAGTGGAGGAATCCGGCGACAAGGAGAGCTTCATCGTCAAGGGCCGGGGGGAGTTCCAGATGGCGATTTTGGTTGAAACCATGCGCCGCGAGGGGTTTGAGCTCTGCGTGGGTCGTCCCCAGGTGATTTACCGCTATAAAAACGGGGAAAAGCTGGAGCCCGTGGAAAACCTTTTGATCAACTGCCAGGAGGTTTTCAGCGGCGTGGTAACGGAAAAGCTTTTGCGAAGAAAAGGGGTCCTGACCCACATGTCGCACCGGGACAACGATCGGGTTCGGCTGGAGTTTTCGGTTCCGTCCAGGGCCCTGATCGGATACCGGGATGAGTTCCTCACCGACACCCGGGGCACCGGCATTATGACCTCTTCCTACGCCGGGTATGAAGCATACCGGGGGGATTTTCCCGCCCGATTCTCGGGCAGCCTTGTTTCGGACCGTCAGGGTAAAGCGGTGGCTTTTGCCCTTTTTAACCTGGAGCCCAGGGGAAAGCTTTTTATTCGGCCGGGGGAACCTGTTTATGAAGGAATGATTATCGGGGAACACAACCGGGACAACGACCTGAACGTGAACCCCTGCAAAACCAAAAAGCTGACCAACCTGCGGGCCGCCGGCAAGGATGAGGCGGTCACCCTCACGCCGGTGCTTCCCCTGACCCTGGAAAAGGCCATCCAGTTCATCGCCGAGGATGAGCTGGTGGAGGTGACGCCCAAGTCGATCCGAATGAGAAAAGCGGTGCTTTCCATGAGCCAGAGAAAGGCGCTGGGGAAAAAAGCCGCCGCGTAAGAACTCAAGCCGGCGGGCCCTCGGATTTAAAAAACTCCCTGCCGATTCTGCCCAGTTTCAGCGCCGACACCTTTTGGGCGATCCCAAGGGCTGCGGTGATATCCTGGCGCATCTGCTTCAGACCGATGTCGGGTTCGATTTTTGCGTTTTCCAAAACCTGCTGCAGCCGACTTTGAAAATCAGCCGCCTGTTTTTTGAAAAACAAAACAATCGAGCCGGGGCCGGTCTGGTCCTTTTCCTGCGGGTCCAGCATGGTTGCCCCTGCTTTAGCCAGAGCGGCCAGGGCGTCCGCCGCGCATCGCAGCTCACCCAGTTCTGAAACCAGGCCGTCATCGGCGGCGATTTTCTGCTCATGGATCAGACGGGCCACCTGCGCAAGCTGAAAGGCCATTCCCCCCGAAGCAGGCCCCATCATCATCGTATCCTCCAGCTCCCGGAACGGCCGCACCATGGTTTCATAGGCCGTATTCAAATAGCCGAGCACGGCGTCCGCTTCAACCCTGCAGTTTCTAAGCAGGATTCCGCCGTGGGGGGAAGGCCGCAAAAAAGGGAGTTCCATTGGGTCCGTCAGCGTCAGCCCCGGCGTGTCGCGGGGAACCAGAAAGGCGGTGAACCCTTTTTTGGACTCGGTTTTTTTTGTGACCGCAATCACGATAAACAGCCCGGCCATGGGCGCATTGGTCAGGTAGGTTTTTTCACCGTTTATTCGATACCTGCCCTGGATACAATCCGCTTCGGTGGACAGGTATTTCGGATGCGCCCCGTATTCGGGCTCGGATACCGCAAAGCAGGCGGTCATCTTTCCGCCGGCCAGCCGCGGAAGGTAGGATGCTTTTTGTTTGGAACTTCCAAACCCCATGATAAACCACCGCGCCGTCATCTCATGAATAAGCCAGGACAGGGCGATCCCCAGGTTGCCGCCGGCCTCCACCAGAACCCTGCCGGCCTCGGAAATCGTGCGGGCGTTTTTTCCTTGACCACCGTAGGCGGGGTCTATCCCCAGCCCGAACAGCCGGTGTTGGGCCATTTTTTCCCACAGCACCTCGGGAAACCGGGCCATTTCGTGAAATTCCGGATGTCCGGCGATATGCTCCTGGGCAAAACTGTAAAATCGTTTATTCATCAGTCCATCGCCTTTTTATTCTTTTTTTGCCGGCGGATCAAGAATAGCGGCGCCAAAACGCCGGTTAAAAAATCAGGCCGGAGATTAAAAACAGGGCCGTGAGGGAAATAAAGCTGAGCCCGGATGTCAGAACGACCAGCCCTGTGATCTCGGCATGCCTGTAGGCATACCTTTCGGCAAAAACAGCCAGTGAAATCGCCGAGGGGATACCGCTCTGGAGAACCAAAAAAGGCCGCATTTCATAACCGGACGGCGTAACCAGAAGGATGGTCAGGCAGGTCGCCAGGGGAAGCATCAGCATTCTAAAAAGCGCGTATCCAAAAGCCTTTTTTGCGGATTGCAGGGAAAAATTGTCGTAGATGAATATCCCCAAAGCAAAGATGGCAAGGCCGCTTGAGGTTTTTCCGATCAGCTCGAGGGCGTTGGTGATGATCTCGATTCTGATTCCAAGCATGGAACAGAGCAGGCCCGAGAAGATGGAGATCACCAGGGGGTTGCGAATGATTTTAAAAAAAATCTCAAACCCTTTTCCTTTTTGATGGGCATACTCAAACAGAACCAGGCTGATCAAAATCCCCGTCAACCCGAGAAAGGATGCGTTAATAACGGCTAAGGCAAGCCAGCTGCCGTCATAAAGGGTCTCAAAAAACGCCAGCCCGAAAAACGAGTTGCTTCCAAAGGCGATGGAAAGGCCCAAAAGAATGAAATTATCCTTGGTGATCAGCGACAGGGATTTCAGGACATAGAGCAGAAGCAGAACAAGTAAGATCGGTAAAATCGATCCGATTAAAATTTTCAGATCCAGCCCGAACAGATCGGTTTTGGAGAGTTGGACAAAAAACAGCGAGGGAAGGGCAAAGTAATAGACAAAAGAAGAAATGGTCTTGACATGGGTTTTGTCGAATATCCCCGTCCTTCTGCTTGTGATCCCAAGCAGAACCATAACCCCGATGGTAAACAGGCTTTTTAATGCCTCCATAAATCCGCTCCAGTAGTGTGTCGGGATTGGAATCCCGACCTACAAACGCAATCCATCGTAGCTCCAGCCCTGCCTTAAATTTGGAAGACTCCTGTAGCCGGCAGTTTTAAAATTTTTAGCATACCGGTTTCTTTATCAAAACAGGGGAGGTTCATGCGAGGATTATTTTTGGCGGGCAAGAAAACCTAAACCCGGTTCTGCTGTCGATTCAAAAGAGAGTAAGTGTAACCCGAGGGCATAAGAATATAGCAGGGGCGCCTGTCCGTAGTGATAGCAGACGCCCCTATTGTTTATAGTTTAACAAAATTTCAAACCGCCAAACCCTGCCTTTAAAAATCAGGGCTGATCGCCGTCCACATAAAGCGTGACAGGGGTGGTGGGAGTGTCGATGGCCAAGGCGGGCTTGGACCAGTATCCGTAAAACGCCGCTTCAATGAATTTGAAAACACTGTTGGCCACATCTTCAAAAAAGTAGTCGGGGGTGTACTTGCAATTGGTGCATCCCAGGCAGTGTTCATCGCAGAAGCTGCAATGAAAATAGACGGGCGCATATCCGCAGGGGCCCCAGCTGTATTTCTTGGCGACCTTGAAAAACGCCCGGTGCCCCAGGCTTCCGTAATACGCCGCTTTTGCCGCGTCGTTTTTATTCACAAAGCAGGTGGTCACGTCAAACCCCCAGTAAAGCGCCGGCACCACCACATCCCCGGTATTGCTGCAGTTATACGGATCAATGCTGAAAACCGCATCGGCCAGGGTCGCATCCGCTGACACCGCGTTTTGCGCGGCCTGCCCCCCTGCGGAATGCCCTCCCATGATCCAGTGGGAAATGAAGCTGCAATTGGTTGCAGAAAGCCAAGTCAACAGATTGGCCTTTACCTCCAGGGCGCAGTTCCTGAACTTGGTCGCATCCGTTTTGATCATATTTCCCGGATTATGATCCATGATCACCACGATGTACCCGTAATCAATCAGGGCTTCAGACAAAAAGTCGTAATCGTCCCGCGCCTGGGAAGTGCCCACACCGATCAAAATCGCCTCACAGGCGCTCGGCGCTGGATTGGGAAAATGAATCCGGACCTTTCCGTTTGAAAGGGTTTTGTCCATCTGAGCTGAAACAGCGTCCGGCACCATCGCGACACCCATCACAAAGCAAAAAATCATCGCAAAAAATAAAACCTTTTTTTTCATGGCGCTCTCCTTTTTATTTACGCGGTTGGGATTAAAAATTTCCTCGGCGTTTGTGCAAAGGCTCATCGCTGCCGCCCTTTTTATCTTTTCTTTTGATTTTTATATGCCCATGAGGTAGAGGTTATGTCAATGCGTAATAATTACCTAAATAATGCCTAGTAAATTTAGGTATTCATATTCTAAAAGGAGTAAGTCGCATGACAGCCCGGGCAAGCAGCCTAAATACAGATCCCGAAACTATTCAACAGCTTATCGAAATTGCCGAAAACATGATAGATATCACCCTCAAGGTGGATTTAAACGGCAACATCGAGTATATCAGCCCCTCCTGCGAAACCGTTGCCGGGTTTAAACCCCGGATGCTGATCGGAAAACCGATTTTGGATTTTATCCATCCGGAAGACAGGGAACGGGTGGCCAAAACCGTTGAAAAGGGGATCCGCGAAAAGGCTCGAATCCGCATTGAGTTCAGGCACCGGTGCGCAGACGGCCATTACCGGTGGGTGGAGACGGTCGGCAACCTGATTCGAACCGAGACCGGACAGGGCTCGGGCATTGTGTACGGCACCCGGGACATCAGCGACCGAAAAAAAATCGAGCAGGAGCTTAAAAACTCGGAGGAGCGGCTGAAAATACTTTTTGAGGCCGCGCCGGACGCCTATTACCTGACGGACCTTGAAGGCAATTTCATCGACGGCAATCGCAGCGCCGAGCGGATGATCGGGTATAGCAAGGCGGAGCTCATCGGCGCCAATTATTTCAACCTGAACCTGCTGCCGCCGGATCAGCGTTCCAAGGCCGAGGAGTCGCTGGCGCGTCTGCGGGAAGGGCTTCCGTCCGAACCCCGCGAATTTGTGCTAAACCGCAAGAATCAGCGACAGGTTTATGTGGAGATTCGCTCCTACCCCGTCACCATCAACGGGCGACGGGTGGTGTTGGGGATCGCCCGGGATATCACCCGCCGCAAAAAGGTCGAGGCTTCCCTGCGCAAAGTCCACTTAAAGCTGGAGAAGAAAATCAGAGAACGCACCAAAAGCCTTAAGGAGGCCAACACCGCTCTGCGGGTGCTGTTGAGCGAAAAGAACAGGGATAAAAAAGCCCTGGAAGAAAAAATGCAGTTTAACGTCGGCCAGCTGATTCTTCCCTATATCGAGCAGCTCAAAAACAGCTCTCTCACCGACCGTCAGAAAACCTTGATTGAAATTATCGAGTCCAACCTTCGCGACATCCTGGTTTCCCTGGTCGGCGGGGTTCCGGCCGGTCAGCTCAGGCTAACGCCCACGGAAATCAAGGTGGCCAACCTGGTCCGGCAGGGAAAAACCACCAAGGAAATCGCTGAGATCAGCCGTTTGTCCCATAGAACCATCGACGGGCATCGAAACAACATCAGGAAAAAGCTCGGCATTCGGCAAAAAAAAATTAACCTCAGGAGTTATCTGTTGTCCGACGGGAATCCGGTTAATGAGGCTTAAATAAAAAATTATAATACCTGAATTTTGCACCGGGTGAGTGGAAAAAATGTGAAACCATCCGGGGATCCTGTTATTATTGAGTTTACACAAAAAAAACCAATAACAGACAGGAGGTTCCCAGGCGGCAAAAAGGAAGAGATAGAATATCAGGAGGACGCGCAAAGGTAAAGACATTCTTAAAAAGCTTGTGAGGGCTAATAAAATCAATGCTTCAACCCGAGTTGAAACATGCGATGAGTCCCTTAGCCCATTTGGCGGGCTATTGGCGGTGGTCAAATTTTTTGAGCTTGTTCAGTTTCAAGAGATTTTCAACACGTTTAAAGCCTTCGCGTGCTCCTGCGCAAGGACATTATTTCATCGTAGATGGGATATCGGCGCTACTGTTTATAGGCTTTAACCGGTTATGGCATTTCTTCTACATCCGGTCTGATCCGTTGCTGTGCGGCATATTCCATGTCGTTTGCCTGCCGGTGGCGAGCAGCTATTGGCGGTATCTAGACAGTATGGGGATCAATCAGGGCCTGTCTCTGCTGCGTGTCATACGGGTGTTGCGTGAGCGGGTGTGGCAGGTCTTTGGAATCAATGATTCAAGAGTCAAAGTCAATTTTGACACGACGGTGGAGACCGTCTATGGCGACCAGCAGGGAGCGCGCAGTAGCGCCGAGGCGAAAACAGGTGACGCCCGGTTTCAAGGGATCAGGGACAACACCATCCGCATGGCGCGGCTGAAGCTGTTGTTTGTAGCGGCCAAGGTGGTCAAAGACGCGGTCAAATATTCATGGTATGATAGCAGAACGCCGGCGCTCTTGGCCTTTTACGGATTTATGGACCGATTGAGGATCAAGCCGAGGCCATGGGGAACCGTTTTCGGGGGGACTTGATTTTTTAAAACCCGGTGCGAGCAAAATTTTTTTTGCACGGAATTTTATATGAAATTGGTTGGTTAGCCGAGGATCAGTGAAATGAATCCTTCGTAGGAGTAAAAATAGGCGGCAGGGACTGAAGAGAAAGGCGCCCCGCCAAAATTTCACGAAACAGAATTTTTAACGGCATATGCTGCTGGCGGGGAGTTCCGTGCAAAATTCAGGAGATAATTTGCATGCACGAAAACATTGCTGGGGGAATTGACAGGAAATTTTTTACAGACAAGGAGAAGATGCAGACATGGGTAAAAGCCAGAATCAGCGAGTTGGACCAGGGTCGGATTGAGGAACTCATCGTTGCGTTGAAAGGTATGTCGTCAACGATCAATAAAGGGGAAGAGCTTATCCAAAGAGAGATTGATTATTTGGATAAGAATAAAGAGAGAATGAGATACAGCGAATTCAGAAAGCAGGGTTTATTTA